>JANYAL010000099.1 GCA_025361325.1 Bacteroidota bacterium | reverse complement strand
TACCCCCTCTCTTTGGGATCGGGGGATAAGATATTGAGGCCTGAAATGATGTATAAGATTCAATACCCCTAAATATATTGAGGTACCCCCTCTCTTTGGGATCGGGGGATAAGGAGATGAAGCCAAAGATGATGTGGAAGTTTCAATGCCCGGAAATGTATTGAGTCCCCCCTCTTTTTGGGAGCGGGGGGTGAGATCAGGTGAAGCCCTATGCTCTTTGTTTCACCGGAGCCTTTTTCTTCGCTTTCCTCAGTGCCGACTGAATGTCCCTGCTCAGGTTCTCGAAAGTAGGCTTACCAGCAACAGGTTGCCCGTTCACAAAGAATGCGGGAATGTCTTTTACGCCTTTTTCAATGCCTTCATTGAGATCGTTCCGCACCTGCTACCCATACGTGGAGTTGATCAGTTCATCGAGAAAATGCTTATTGCTGATACCGGCTTCACGGGAATAGAGTTTCAAGCTGGTAGTACCCAGCTGACGACGGTTCTGGAACAGTATATTGTGCATTTCCCAGAACTTGCCCACCTGGGCTGCAGCCACAGACGCTTCTCCTGCTTTCATGGAACGTTGATGTATGCGGGTGAGCGGGAAATGCCTGAACTGAAATTTTATCCTTCCTTCAAATTCATCGAGCAGTCTTTTTACTACTTCATTTGCCTTTGCACAATCCTCATTTTCATATTCTCCAAATTCCATCAGGGTAACGGATGCTTCAGGGTTGCCTACAAAGATATCCTTAGGTGGAATGATCTCCACCACTTCCTTTACTTTCATTGCCATAATTATTGTCTTTTACCTGTTGTGAACAACAGCTTGTTATCAATGAGACGCAGTCAGTTAACCACATCGTTCTTAGTTTTTTAACGCTTTCTTTGTTTTGGTCTCCGGTTCTTCATTCCGGAAGACCATGGTTCCGTCGAACACATCCACCAGTACGGGCCTGCTCTTGTCAATATCGCCCGCCAGGATCTTTTTGCTCAGTCCGTTCACTATTTCTTTCTGTATCAACCTTTTAAGAGGTCTTGCGCCGAACTGGGCGTCATATCCGTTCTCTGCAAGATAATCTAAAACATAATCACTGAACTGCAAATTAACGCCACTTTGTGATACCAGGGCACTCAAGTTATCCAGCTGTATCTTAATAATTCCTTTGATCTCCTTTTTCATCAGAGGCTGGAACATTATGACCTCATCAATACGGTTCAGGAACTCGGGCCGGATGGTCTGTCTAAGCAGTATCATCACCTCCTCCCTGGTCTTGGCAACCACCTCATATTTGTTCTTTTCTGTAACATGTTCAAAGTTCTCCTGTATGATGGCGCTGCCCAGGTTGCTGGTCATGATAATGATCGTATTCTTGAAATTAACTATACGGCCTTTATTGTCGGTCAGTCGCCCGTCGTCCAGTACCTGTAAAAGCACATTAAAGACGTCAGGATGGGCTTTCTCTATCTCATCGAGCAATACCACGCTATAGGGCTTTCGCCTTACGGCTTCGGTAAGCTGGCCTCCTTCCTCGTACCCTACATAGCCCGGGGGTGCCCCCACGAGGCGACTTACGGAATGTTTCTCCTGGTATTCGCTCATATCAATCCTGGTCATCATAGTATCATCATCGAACAGGTATTCGGCGAGTGCCTTGGCCAGTTCAGTTTTGCCTACTCCTGTAGTGCCCAGGAAGATGAAAGAGCCGATGGGCCTCCTGGGGTCCTGCAGGCCGGCCCTGCTGCGGCGTATGGCATCAGATACTGCTTCGATGGCCTCTTCCTGCCCCACAACCCTTTTGTGAAGTTCCTCTTCCAGGTGCAGTAATTTCTGCCTTTCGCTTTGCAACATCTTCATTACGGGAATACCGGTGGCCCTGGCAATATTCTCAGCTATATCTTCGGCATCCACTTCCTCCTTGAGCATGCGTTTCTCTCCGCTTTCAGCCAGCTCCCGTGTATATTCTTCAATTCGTTTTTCCTGTTCCTTTACTTTGCCGTAACGGATCTCGGCAACTTTTCCGTAATCGCCTTCCCGTTCGGCTTTTTCTGCAGCCAGTTTAAGGTTCTCGATCTCTGCTTTTGCAGTCTGTACTTTCTCCACCACTTCCTTTTCCTGCTGCCATTTGGCTTTAAACGTATCACGCAGTAAGGAGAGATTGGATATCTCAGTATTCAGTTCCTTGAGTTTGGCTTCATCCTTCTCTCTTTTTATAGCTTCCCGTTCAATCTCGAGTTGCCTGATCTTCCTTTCCAGTTCATCCAGTTCTTCAGGCATACTGTTCATCTCGAGCTTCAGTTTGGCCGCACTTTCGTCGATCAGGTCAATTGCCTTATCGGGCAGGAAACGATCGGTGATATACCGTTGGGATAACTCTACAGCGGCAATTATGGCTTCGTCTTTGATACGAACATGGTGGTAGGTCTCATACCTGTCCTTCAGTCCGCGCAGGATGGAAATGGCATCTTCCACGCTGGGTTCACCGATCATCACTTTCTGGAAACGGCGTTCCAGCGCCTTGTCCTTCTCAAAGAATTTCTGGTATTCATTGAGTGTGGTTGCTCCAATAGCACGGAGTTCTCCACGGGCCAGTGCAGGTTTAAGGATATTGGCGGCGTCCATGGCACCTTCTCCGCCACCAGCTCCAACAAGGGTATGAATCTCATCTATGAACAGGATGATCTCCCCTTCGCTGGCAGCCACTTCTTTAACAACGCTCTTTAGTCTTTCTTCAAACTCGCCTTTATATTTGGCGCCGGCAATGAGTAGCCCCATGTCCAGTGCGTAGATTATCTTGGATTTGAGGTTCTCGGGCACGTCTCCATTCAAGATACGCATGGCGAGCCCCTCGGCAATTGCCGTTTTACCCACACCGGGTTCACCCACCAAAATGGGATTGTTCTTGCTTCTGCGTGAAAGGATGTGGAGGGTGCGCCGGATCTCTTCATCCCTGCCTATCACGGGGTCCAGTTTACCCGACCTGGCCATTTCGTTCAGGTTCTTTGCATATTTGTTCAGTGCATTGAATTGTGTTTCGGAGGTCTGGGAAGATATGGTGGAACCTTTGCGAAGGTCCTTAATGGCTGCAATCAGTCCTTTTTCTGTAAGACCAGCATCCTTCAGGAGCTTGGCGGTATTGTCTGAGCCCTGCAGGAGCGCCAGTAACAAGTGCTCCACACTTACAAATTCGTCTTTGAAGGTCTTCAGTGCAGCCGTGGATCGGAGGAGGATATTATTGGCATCCCTGCTCAGGGACTGAGCGGGTTCTCCACCCGAAACTTTTGGAAGTTTGTTCAGCGCCGCCCCCAGCTTTTCCTCTACATAGTTCAGGTTCACGTTATTCTTTTTCAGCAGGAACGCAATGGGGGAATCCCTGTCATTCAGCATGGCTTTAGCAATATGTTCCGTTTCAATATTTGTATTTCCTGCATTAAAGGCAAGCTGTTGTGCCTGCTGCAGGATCTCCTGAGATTTTATGGTCAGATTTTGTACGCTCATTTAGACTAATTTTAAACCTGTGGGGCAAATCATAATCCAACCACGAAAACAGGCAAATATGGCACTTTATACCCTTAATGCATGCCGCAAATGCAGTCTCTTCCTTTGTTTTATGCTAATGTTGCAGGCATCAATTGCGCAGCCGGATATGCCAAAGACCACAGCCTGGTTAGCGAATCATATACAGGAACTGGGAGGCAGGGCAGTGCTGGTTATTTTCAGGGATGGTAAGATGATATATAACCATGCAGTGAATAACCTTAGCAAGCGGCAGGAAATGATGACTGCATTCATTGCAAGACGCCAGGGCAAGGACCCTGATGAAATGCTAAGGGATTTTAATTCCACCACCCGTCAACCTATTGCCAGTTGCAGCAAATGGCTAAGTGCGGCGCTGGTGATGACCTTTGTGGATGAAGGCAAATTGAAGACCACTGATTCCGTGGGTAAATACCTGCCTGTGCTGACTGCTAACGGAAAGGGTTACATCACGATCGGGCAGTGTCTCAGTCACCTCACGGGAATCAAGACGGGCTCTCTCAAAGAAAGTCGCGAGATCATCAATAACGCCATTTCGATGGAAGCGGCCATAGAGGGGATTGCCAAACAGCCCCTGGAAGGATTACCGGGAAAGACCTTTCATTACAGCAGCGCCGGTTTGCAGATTGTTGCCGCAGTGCTTGAAAAGATAAGTGGAAAGGGATTTGAAACGCTTTTCCAGGAACGTATTGCAAGACCTTGTGACATGACAGGTACTGATTTCGGCAAAGGCAAAGTGCCTTTAGCAGCAGGCAGTGCCTGGAGCACAGCAGAGGATTATCTGCATTTTCTGAATATGATCCTGAATGAAGGAATGTACAACGGAAAGAAAATACTCAGCCGGGAATCTGTGATTGAGATGCAGAAGAACAGGGTAACAAAGGATGCGGTTATTGCTTATTCACCTGCAGAAGCCGGGAACTGGGGATATGGCTATGGAGAATGGGTGATGGATGATGCTTCGGGAGAAAAAAGATCAATGGGTGTTACCAGTCCTGGGCTTTACGGCGGTTTTCCCTGGGTGGATAATGCACTACACTATGCCGGGTTCCTGTTTACTTTTAATATTAATTTCAAAGGAAGGAATGAGCGGTACATGGAACTGAAGAAGATAATTGATGAATATATGCGTACCAGGTAAGGTCTTTATACCTGTAAATACTGCTATCCCTTGCCGACTGCAAGACAGGGGGTATAATACAACAGGGCTTTTGTATTTTTAGGCCGGGCCCTCACCATGAACAAGATCGAAAAACATACAAAGGACATAAAGGAATTTGCTTTGTCGCTTGGATTCGACCATTGCGGCATAGCGAAGGCACAGCAGCTGGATGAAGATGCGAGGCGATTGGAGCTTTGGCTGAACAAGGGAATGCATGGAACAATGAAGTATATGGAAGACCATTTCGACCTGCGCATTGACCCCCGTAAGCTGGTACCGGGTGCAAGATCTGTCATTACTTTATTGCTTAACTATTTCCCTGAAGGCAGGCAGCAGCCTGATGTTCCAAAGGTATCGAAGTATGCCTATGGGAGCGATTATCATGAAGTGATCCGGGAGAAACTGAAGGCTTTGATGAAATGGATACAGCATAATATTGGTGAAATAAACGGACGTGGTTTTGTGGATAGTGCCCCGGTATTGGAAAGAAGCTGGGCAGAACGTTCCGGCCTGGGCTGGGTGGGCAAGAACGGCAATCTCATAAATAAGAAGAGTGGTTCTTTCTTTTTTATAGCCACGCTGATCACAGACATGGAATTGCAGTATGATGACCCTTTTGCCAGGAACTATTGTGGCACCTGCACCCGTTGTATCGATACCTGCCCTACTGATGCGATCGGGAAAGATAAAGTGATCGATGGCAGCAAATGCATATCGTATTTTACCATCGAACTGAAAGAGGCGCTTATACCGGATACCATGAAAGGTAAATTCGATGACTGGATATTTGGTTGCGATGTATGCCAGGACGTTTGCCCCTGGAACCGTTTCTCCACTCCTACCGCAGAACCAGGTTTCTCCCCCATTCCGGAGATCCTGAATTTTTCAGCAGGCGATTGGGAAGAACTGACGGAAGAAAGTTTCAGACAAATGTTCAGCCATTCACCAATCAAAAGAACTAAGATTAAAGGTATTAAAAGGAACCTGCATTTTATTCAAACGCGGCCATGAATCAGAATATAAAGAAACTTACAGCGATTGCCACAAATTCTAAAAGGCTGATCATTGGCCTGATGAGCGGAACTTCACTGGATGGCCTGGACATTGCCCTATGCAGCATTTCGGGGTGCGGTGTCAGTACCAGCCTTGAATTACTTCATTTTGAGACCATCCCTTATCCGGATATGGTGAAAGAAAAGATCAGGGCTGTATTTGCACAAAAACATGTTGAAATGGAAAAGCTATGCCTGCTACATCCATATATTGCGTTGATGCATGCCCGCTATGTAAATGACTGCCTGGCGAGGTGGCAATTAGAGCGATCATCGGTAGATCTGATAGCCAGTCATGGCCAGACCGTTTACCATGCCCCTGAATCATTACACCACCTGAAAGGTTCCGGTAATGCCACCCTGCAGCTTGGAGATGGTGACCACCTGGCTATGGCCACAGGCATTATCACAGTAAGTGATTTCCGGCAAAAACATATTGCTGCAGGCGGAGAAGGGGCACCACTCGCAGTATATGGTGATTATCTGTTGTTCAGTAAGCGGGGAGCGGACAGGATATTGTTGAATATAGGAGGTATTTCCAATTTTACATTCTTGCCAGGTAGCCAGAACCCAAAGGAAATATGGTGTACTGATACGGGTCCGGGCAATACCCTGATGGATGCATTTGTACAACAACACTACCCGGGTACCTATTTCGACAGGGATGCAGCTTTAGCCGGGCGGGGAAGAATAAATGATGAGCTCCTGGCTGCTTTGCAGGACCATGAATTCTTCAGGCTTTCCTTCACGAAGACCACCGGTCCTGAACTTTTTAACCTGCATTACCTGGAAGCAGCCATTCGAAGAACAACCGTGCAGGATGTCCCTGCAGAAGATATAATGGCTACGCTGAATGCATTCACCGCCTGGTGTATCACCACAGGTATCCGGGCATGCATGGGAAACAGGCCGGGTATACCTGTTTACTGCAGCGGGGGTGGCATGCACAATCCCTTGCTCATGAAGCAAATCAGCGACCAGTTGCCTGGTTATACCCTGTTGTCAACAGTTGAGCTGGGTATTCTCCCGGATGCAAAGGAAGCCATATGCTTTGCAGTATTGGCAAATGAATGCGTGTGTGGGGATCCTGCTGTGTTCCGTCAAGGGCCGGCTGGCATGCCTGCAGTTACTATGGGAAAGATTAGTTTCCCCTTTTAATGACTCTCTGCATAGGCTTTCAGACCGTTCAGTGCGGATTCATAGCCCTGCCCTGTTACCTTTTCAATGAAAATACCATAGAATTTTTCCCAGGGATACCATTTCAGGTGAGTTACGGCCCTCCACTCAACCTGCATATTATTACTGCCGGCCAGTGGCAGGATGGTAATGGTATTGATGACCTCATGCTCCCCCTGCCTTTGTAATACAATGGTCAAAGCATCATCGGTTATGGCGGTAATGACCAGCTTGTTACTGCGTCCACTGCTGTTCCACGAGCAGTAGCTATTGATAAGCATAGGGTCCGTACTGTAATGCAGCCCTGAAGAATCGGCATGGAAGACAGGGTGCCAGTGCTTCCAGTTCCTCAGATCGGTTAATTCATTAAAGACCATCTTACGATCAGCATGTACCTCCACCCCTTTGGTCACAACAACCGTGGAAGGTATCAGTAAGGAGACCAGGGTGATCATGATGAAGAGGCCCGTGAGCGCAAATATGAAACCTTTGAACAAACGCATAGATTATTCCCATTTAAATAGTCGTACCGCTACGGCATATACGATGATACCCCAGATCAGCAGGATGAACACCACCGGCATTTGCCAGTG
>JANYAL010000029.1 GCA_025361325.1 Bacteroidota bacterium | reverse complement strand
GTTTAGCTTCTTTCCGTATAAAAGAACGGCTTATCAAAGCCGTTCTTTTTTTTTAAGAAGAGGGTTTTGTTATACACATATTAAATCCACAGTAAATCCACAGATAATCACATAATTAGTGAGTTTAGTGTGGGTTTACTGTGGGTTTACTGTGGATTAAATGCTTGAAAAATACAGCCAAAGACCCTTTATAAGGTGGCGCAAAAAGTGTTGTAACAGGAACCTGCCAAGCTTGTTTTTTAATGGAAAGGAATAAAAGAAGAGGGTATAGAAAGGGGTTCTGGATAAATGAATGCGTATAGGACATACCTACCGCCCCATGAATACCATCAGTATCTGCACGTCGCTGGGATTCACCCCCGAGATGCGAGAAGCCTGGCCCAGGGTGCGGGGTCTTATCTTGAGGAATTTCTGGCGGGCCTCGGTGCTCAGGGATGACAGTTTCTCGTAATTGAAATTATCGGGTATCATCAGGTCTTCGAGCTGCCCCATGCGGCTCACCAGTTCTTTTTCCTTCTCAAGATAGGTATCGTATTTGATCTGTATCTCGGCCTGCTCCAGCACGGCCGCATCATAATGGCCCAGCAATGAACCCAGTGCGGGCAGCTGTTTTGCCAGCTCCTTCAGCGATACCTGCGGGCGGAGGAGCACTTGCGCGGCCCGCTGTTTGTTAACTAACGTTGCAGATTGTACGCTTTCTAGGTAGGGGTTCAGGTCCTGCGGCTCCAGGAACTGCCCGTTCAGTATCTGCTTCACTTCGTCGATGGCCCCTGATTTCACGATCAGCCGGTCCATTCTTTCCTGCGATGCCAGTCCAAGCCGGAAGCTCTTCGCAGTCAGGCGCAGGTCGGCATTATCCTGTCTTAACAAGGTCCTGAATTCGGCCCGGCTGGTGAACATGCGGTAGGGTTCATCTGTGCCTTTATTGATCAGGTCGTCGATCAGCACACCAATATAAGCTTCACTTCTTTTCAAAACCAGTGGGCTCTGTTCTATTACTTTCTGGTGCGCATTGATACCAGCCATAAGTCCCTGGCAGGCAGCTTCCTCGTAGCCAGTAGTGCCGTTGATTTGCCCGGCAAAGAAGAGGTTCTGAATGAGCTTGGTCTCCAGGCTGAAGCTCAGTTGGGTTGGCGGAAAATAATCATATTCTATGGCATATCCCGGCCTGAACATTCTGCAGTTCTCAAATCCCGGAACAAGTTTAAGTGCTTGATATTGAATATTTTCGGGCAATGAAGTAGAGAAACCGTTCACGTATATCTCAACCGTATTCCAACCTTCTGGCTCTATGAAGAGCTGGTGCCGGTCGCGTTCGGCAAAGCGGCTGATCTTATCCTCGATACTCGGACAATACCTGGGGCCCGTGCCCTGTATCCTGCCCTGGTACATAGGGCTCTTTTCGAACCCTGTCTTCAGCAGGTTGTGCACCTTTTCATTGGTATAGGTTATCCAGCAGGAACGCTGGTTCTGCGGAAGCAGTTTCTCATCTTCCAGGAAACTGAAGCCCACGATCTCCGCATCCCCCTTCTGTTCTTCCATCTTCGAATAATCGAGGCTTCTGCCATCTATCCGGGGCGGAGTGCCTGTCTTAAGGCGGTCACTCTCAAAGCCTAGTGTCTCCAGTTGCTCCGTAATTCCTGTCGCAGCCTTTTCGGCCATTCTTCCGCCACCGAAATTCTTTTCGCCGATATGAATCACGCCATTCAGGAAAGTTCCGTTGGTAAGAACCACGGCCTTGGCGTTAATTTGGTGGCCCAATCCCGTTGTAACGCCCTGAACACGGCCATTATTTATGATAAGTCCGGTTACTGTATCCTGGTAAAAATCCACATTCCTGGTATTTTCCAGCATCTCCCTCCAGGTAGCGGCGAACAACATCCTGTCACTTTGTGCCCTCGGGCTCCACATGGCCGGCCCTTTGGACCGGTTGAGCATCCTGAACTGGATCATACTCCTGTCGGTAACAATACCACTGTATCCCCCCATGGCATCTATTTCTCGAACGATCTGACCCTTGGCGATGCCTCCCATGGCTGGATTACAGCTCATCTGGGCGATGGTTTGCATATTCATAGTTACCAGTAGCACTTTACTGCCCAGGTTCGCCGCAGCAGCAGCCGCTTCGCACCCGGCGTGGCCGGCTCCTACAACAATGATGTCATATTCTGGGAACATTCGGCAAAGGTACATTTTCGTAAGCTATTGATCTGCAGAAGGCTGTTTGGACTGTTCCACGTGGAAAAAGGGGAATTTATTGTCAACTCAAAATGTTGTAATTATGACGCAGGGGCTATTTCCCGGGATGCTTCGTCATTAACATTGACAATTAGATTTGTGTTCTGCTTATATTAAATACCCGACAAAACCGGGGTCCGTATCAGGATTTTCCACGTGGAACGTTTCGGAAATAGCGGGAAAGACAAGTATCCTCTTCCTGTGTCATAATTTTTTTATCGGCCCTGGTCTTATCCTTATACCCGCAAAGGTGGAGGGCACCATGGAAGATCACCCGGTGCAACTCATTTTTTATAGAAATACCGATCTCCCTGGCATTCTCCCTGATCCTGTCGGCGCTGATATAGATCTCACCTTCAATGGTGAGGGGGTCATCTGACAGGTTGAAACTGATGATGTCGGTGAAGTCGTCATGTTGCAGGAACTGCTCATTGATACCCAGCAGGTATTTGTCGGAGCAAAAGATATAATTAAGAGAACTGAGTTGTTTCGCATTCAATTTAAAGAGTGATCTGATAAAGGATCTTAGCCTGGTGCGTTCAGGTACCTGTATTTTTACATCCTGGAAAAAGAACTGTATGTCCATGGCTAATTTTCTAAACCCTAAATTATACAACAATAATGAATTGATACCTTTGTGAACTGAATTCAAGCATCAGAAAAAGAACAGTACACCATGATAAAAAGATTATCGGAGGTTCGGATTGGTACGATCGTAGTCGTTCATTCCTTTGAAGTAGATGACATATTTCTGAAGTTCATGGAAATGGGCATTGTACCGGGAGAGCGGGTGCGGGTAGATCAAATAGCGCCCCTTGGAGATCCGATCTCCATTTCTGTATCGGGGTACCAGCTTAGTTTACGCCTTGATGAAGCAAATATGATCCTGGTGGAAGAAATAATTGATTAGGGTCTTCCTGAATTTTATATGAAACTGATTATCAATACTATATGAATATTGGACTGTATTTTGGGTCATTCAATCCGGTTCATACAGGCCATCTAATAATCGCCAACCATGTTGCGTATAATGCAGATCTTAAACAGGTTTGGTTTGTAGTTTCCCCGCAAAACCCCTTTAAATCGGCCGGTTCCCTCTTAAACCAGTACCATCGTTTGCACCTGATACGAACAGCGATTGAGGGTGAGAATAAATTGAGGGCTAGTTCTGTTGAGTTCAAATTACCTAAACCCTCCTATACAATAGATACCCTGACCTACCTGAAAGAAAAGCATCCGGAGCATGATTTTTCAATCATCATGGGAAGCGACGGGCTCCAGAATATAGATAAGTGGAAAAATTATGAGATGATCCTTAAAGACCATCGCATATTCGTTTATAAAAGGCCGGGCTATAAGATCCGCACAGACCTTTCTGCCAACATCATAGCATTAACGGCCCCGCTGCTGGAGATCTCCTCTACCCGTATCCGGGAAATGATCCGGGAAAAGATATCGATACGGTTCCTGGTGCCGGATGTGGTGAAAGAAGAGATAGAACAGAACGGCTATTACCGTGAACCCTCAGAATAACCAACCGACCAACAGGCAGATCACCACAATGAACGGGGAGGCCAGTCGCGAGAGTTGCAGGGTAAGAAAAGTACCAAGGATGACCCCGATATTGATGAAACTAAGGGTATTGAAAGAAACGATGGA
>JANYAL010000026.1 GCA_025361325.1 Bacteroidota bacterium | reverse complement strand
TGATCGTCCCGGCTTCCCATCCCGTGGCGCTGAGTTCTTCTGTTAATGCCTTCGGATCCTTATGCTGATCGTTCCATTGCCGTAGGATGGCCTGATCAATTCCTTCATCAGCAGGGATAGTACTGGCAGGATGGTTCATATTCATGGTTTAAACTGCAGAAAAAATGGCTCTGGTCTCCTTGAGGGTATCAAAATAAAGATATTTTTTTATTTATTCAAATGGGATAGCCTGCATATTGCTTGTTTCATCAGTAACTTTACTGCTATGAACCGGAGTTTTCTGCAGCATGTCAACAGGTTAAAAATGATCATCTACCGGTATGATGGGATCGCGGTACGCGAAAAGGAGATACTGCTTTTGTCCGTTCGTAATACGATCTGGAAAACGGACAAGGCTTTGCTGGAATATCACGACATCCTTTTATTCCTGGTTGCACATCCGGAAAACAACAAAATACGCAAACTGGCTGAAAAAGAGCTGCTTCGAATCTCCTCCTGGTGCAAAAAACAAAAGTTCAGGCCTGGATTACAGGATTCGGGTCTTCCGTTTACACACATGATCGCCCGCTATTCGCACGACCTGCTTATCTGGTTGAATCATGACAAGGCCTGCAGTGTACAGATCGATTCCTATGAGGAGACTGGCACGGACCTGAATTCCCTGCTGAAGCCGACACTGCCCGCTGTGCTGCACAATGAAATTTCTGCCGGCCAGGACAATCATACCCTGCTGGATAATCTGGGGATACACCGGCGGGACAGGCTTAGCTTTCTGCTGAGCGAATTCAGTAAACTGAACCGGCTTCCCTATGTGAAAGACCTTTTGTGGGATTCTTTGAAATGTTTTGTAGATATCAGGTTCCGTCATAAGAATTATTCCCGGTCCTACAATCGCATACCGGTAAAAGAGATCTTTTATCAATCAGCCCTGTTCAAACACTTTGACCATGATGCACTGCTTGGTAAGCCCATACCCAGGCCTTCGCTCTTGAATGAAGTTCAGCGGTCGGGAATTATTGAAGTGATCAAAAGGTCGCAGGTATTAATGATGCGGGAGACGGATCCTTCGAGTTATATGGATGAAAACAGCCTTCGGGTGTATGAAATGGAACGGGGTGTGTGTATCGCCATATATGGAATCCAGGCCAGCCGTCAACTGGTATTTGAGTCCTATATAGGTTATACCCTTTTCAAAAATGGCCTCCCGGGTGCTTATGGCGGAAGCTGGGTGTTTGGCAGGACTGCCATGTTTGGTCTAAATATCTTTGAACCTTACCGGGGTGGCGAATCGGGTTACCTCATGTTCCAGGTGCTCCGGGTATATAAACAGGTATTCGGGCTTACCTATATTGAGGTGGAAGCTTACCAGTTTGGCTACGATAATCCCGATGGCATACGTTCGGGGGCTTTCTGGTTCTATTATCGCTTTGGGTTCAGGCCCATAGATAAACGCCTGGATGCCCTGGCCAGTAAGGAATACCGGCGGATAAAGACCAATCCGGATTACCGGTGCCCTGAAAAGGTATTACAGCAATTCACCGCTAGCAATATCGCATTGCAGTTAGGATCACAGATACCCCTAAGTGTAGCTGAACTTACCGGTAAGATAACAACCCTTATCGCAAAACAATTCAAAGGCGATAATACAGCAGCAGTTGATAAGGCTGTTTCCATATTCTGCAAACAGGTCAAACTGCCCGGGCAGTTCAGTGAAGCGGAGAAACAGGTACTGGATGAGATTGCCCTGCTGGCTTTGACCGGTGATATCAAAGACCGGGAAAGATCATTGTTGCTGCTGGAGATGATCCGTGTAAAGCCACACGACCCTTACCGATATAATAAAATAGTACACCGGTTATTCGGGTAGATTGCATATGCGCAAAATCCTTTTGTCATTCTGTAGTACGCAGGACGCCTGAATGAACTTTTTATTCACTTTCTGAATGAACCAATGGTTACAAGGGTTAATTTAATATTATTACTTAACCTAATCAGTTGATATTTCTGGCTAAAATACTTATCTTGAAGGATATGTCAATGGTATATGCCTGTTAATAATCATCTTATAATTAAAATTTACATCCCGATTCTTAAACCAAAACAACAACCAATATGAAAAATGTAATGGTTCTTCTGTTTGCCGGTATCTTCCTGGCATCCTGTAACAATGATACAAAAATGGGTGGCAGCAGGTCAGAAAGTACCCCTGTTTCTAACGGAGACAGTTCCCTGAAACTGCCTTACAAAGCCAACTATTCCAGTCAATGGAATGACAAGGTCTCAGATAAGGACCTGCAAATGGTGATTAATTCCTACAAATACTGGCAGGATGGCGATATGAAAGCAGTAGCTGGTACACTCTCCGACAGTATTGATTTTAATGGCTGGGATGGAACATCATTAAATGTAACCCGCGACAGCCTTTCACATATCTGGGGCAAGCACCGCGACAGCATTGGGACAGTGAATATTAAAATGGCTACCTGGTCCAGGATGCACAATACCGAGAAAAATGATGATATCGTGACTGTCTGGTATGATGAAACAGATACGTATAAGAACGGAACAGTGGATTCAGCACGATATGCGGACATAAACATGGTCAAGAACGGAAAGATCGTCTGGTTCTCTCAGTACAAACAGTCCATGAAGAAACCATAAAAGATTACCCGGCATCAAACAAAGACCGGCCTGCTGTTACAGAACATCAACAGCAGGCCGGTCTTTGATGTATAAGAATATGAGGTTTTTAATTGTACTTACCGGGCTGTGCCAGGATGAATTTTTGAGAGAATTCTGATTTCTCAAACATTTCTGCACGGTTCTCCATAGACTGCATGGGGTTGTTCTCATTTTCATTCATTCCTTTATCCCGGCTCCTGCCACCTCCCCTACCTTCCCCGTTTTTTTGCCCATTGCCCCTTCGCGAAAATGCATTATTACCTCCGCTATTTGTCAAATGCTCTTTGAGCGCATTGATGGTAGCATCCAGGGTAAGGGTCTTCATCAGATCTGCTCCGGTATGCTCCCCTTCCCCGATTAATTCCTGTAAAGGGATAGATAGCTCATAGGTCAGCGTATTATTGACATCCCAGTTTATTGATGCATTGATACCCGTAGTGTCATTAACAGGGATCATGCCGTCCCTGGATCTGAAGCCTTTTACTTCCATCATGGTCTGACCAGCAAGAAAACTTTTTCTCCGGTTCTCACGGTTTGACCCCTGCAGCGGATCCTTATTGTCCGAAAATACCGGAAGCGCATTTTTTTGGTCAAGGGGAAAATATACCGTCAATTTATGTTTCCCTTTGAATCCT
Source organism: Bacteroidota bacterium (assembly GCA_025361325.1). Classification (GTDB taxonomy): domain Bacteria; phylum Bacteroidota; class Bacteroidia; order Chitinophagales; family Chitinophagaceae; genus Ferruginibacter. The sequence continues at coordinate 935 of JANYAL010000026.1, read as the reverse complement.
ACACTTACTTTCATACCTGCCTGCATGATCTTGTACTGGTTCATCTCATCTTTGTTCTGGAAACACAAATACAGTTTATCCCCGTCATTGGCAAAAGCAAAGAACAATTTAGTGGTATAATCATAATAATGCAGCGGAAGGTTCCATTCCTGCGGGTTGCCATCAATCTTTACCGGGGAGATCCAGGATGCTTTGAAAACATCATCCTGGGCAAAGCAGGAATTAACGATTACACTTGTTGCAATGATCATTAATCTTTTTATCATGAATGTAGGTTATGGAATGTTGCTCTAAATTATAATTAAACTGTAAAATAAATCTTGTATCTGACTTAAATATACGTTAATGCATAAGGCGAAATATGTTATGAAGAGGTTATAAAATGATATGGTGAAGAGCAGGATGCGCTTTATCACTTTTTTCCCTTCAGCCATCGTTTGAACCTGAAAGGGCATTATCACTCATAGAAGATAAAAATTCGTCTATTGTAGACATACTGATATTGAATTTCTGTCCCACCCAAGCTTACAGTGAACGGAATCCTGCCAGGAAGAGGTCGTACAGTTTGGGAAGATCATCCCTGAATTTCATGACCTGTAAAGAGATCAGTGCGAAAATGACAAAGCCGGCAAATATGAATAATACAACAACAAGCAATGAGGACATTCCCCTTCCAATGCCAATACGCTCAAAAAAAATGGCCCGGTCTAATAAGCAAAAGTGCAAATACGGAAGCAAATGTAAGGGGTATCAGGATATGCCTTCCCTAATACAGGATCAGTATGATCAGTACGATGCTGATCAGGCTGCGGTTTAGTTTATCATAAAAAATTGAGTTGGACGGCATGGGATGTTTAATGAAACTTACATTCCATACAAAGATAATTTATTAATGCAGTGCTTACCGTAATGAAGGACTTCTATTGATCCCTTAT
>JANYAL010000407.1 GCA_025361325.1 Bacteroidota bacterium | reverse complement strand
CGCTTCTGGGAAACCGAATTTCCGTCTCTGGGCCCTCGCAAGACCGGGACCGGGCACCGCAACTACCGCCGCAAAGACGTAGAACTGGTGCTTGAGATCAAGCGCCTGCTCTATGAAAAGCGGTATACGATTGAGGGCGCTCGTAAATTTCTGGAGACGCGAGGCAAGCCTGAAACCGCACGCGGCGCCAAACCGGCCAAGGCGGCTAAAGTGCAGCGGGATCTTTTCATCGATTCTTCCCCGCTTATCGCAATTGTACGTAAAGAACTGCTTGAAATCGCCGAAATGCTGAAGGTGCTGAGCCTGAAGGAATCGGCCATGAAATTATAGCTGCCGTTCAGGCTGAATCCGTCAAGCAGGGTCACTTTCTTGATGGCCGCCTCCCCTGTGTCTTTTCGGCTCTTGAGTTTCATCTGAATGTTATTGTCGATCCCGAAACTCAGTCCCCCGAACTTCCCTTCTCCAAATCCTCCGAATATGCTACCGTCATAGACCGAGAACCGGGCGGTGTTATTATTGGTATCTATCCGGGTGGTGTACCAGCTGCGCCCGTTCATATCCGGCTTATAGTTGAGCGAGAGGCTTGGACGGATCTCATGCCGGATGGCCTGTATACGGCTGTCCTTTCCAAAGGTGAACATCCCGAAGATCCGGGAACTTACTCCCATGCCATACGTCATCTCCCGGGCAGAATAGAAACCTTTATGGATGGTTGTATCCACCTTATTGGCGGTGTTGTTCCAGCTACGGATGAATTGCTGCTGATACCAGCGTTCCTGGTAGGAAACGCTTGGGGCGAACTGCAAATGCGCGATCTCCGGTAGCGACAGGCTGATGGGAATATTATGACTGGCACCCCACTGCAGTTTATCAACCAGTTGCTTGAAGATGTTTCCGGTTGTATCATAAAAAGAAGAAAGGCTCTTGATGTTCGAATTCAGGGCCACACCGATATTCTCATACCATTTATATTCTCCCACTGCCTCTTTGCGGCGGAAGGGATACAGGGTGTTCACATTGAACGACACATCGGGCAGATTGAGGTTGATGAGTTTGAGCGTGGTGTTCTGGTTGTGGTTGGCGCTGATGGTGAGGTTGAAGGGCTTGTCCTTCCACACCTTGGAATACGTGATGGAGGAATTAAGCTGGTTCTGGAAATTCCGTTGCGGGCTGTTGGGTATGGCCGCATTGAAACCGCTGCTGCCGGCATTTACACTGGCATTGAAAGTAACCCCCGGCCTTGCCTTCATATCGGAAGAATGCGACCATCGGATGTTGAAGCTCCTGGACCCCTGTTTATCCAGGTCACGCAGGTGTTGGATATCGAGCGACAAGTTACCCTGGTAATGGTATCGTTTATAGTAACGCGGACTCACACTGGCTGTCCATCCCCCATAAGAATACAGGGTACCCCGGGTTACGATATCCCAGTTCGGGCTGAGGATCTTGTAATAGCCCAATCCTTCCAATGCCAGTCCTAACTGGTCATTGGCCGTGAACGTAGGTGCCAGTACGCCTGAATGCCTGCCCATGGTGAGCGGATAGATGCCAAAGGGGAGGTAGACGGGAATGGGAACACCTTCGAACTCGGGATGCACGGGCCCTGTGAAGGCCATCTTACCTTTGATGAATTTTATCTTTTGGGCGATGAAGGCGAAATGCGGCGTATCCAGGTTACAGGTAGTGAACCGGCCGCGGTAGGCGTAGAAGACGGAGGAATCAACTTTCTTGATCTTTTCGCCATACACATACATCTCGCCCTGCTGGGTATAGGTACCCTTGGTGAGGCCTTTGCCGGTCTTTGGATTGAAGCGGATGGAATCACTGACGGTTTTGAAGTCACCCCCCTGGCTAAACGCAGGATAGGAGACCACGTTCCCCGCACTGTCCTTCACCAGGTAGGCGCTGATCATATTGGTGCGCTGATCGTATTCGATGTGCGGGGCGGCCAGTTCGTTCTGCTGGTATTTCACCGTGGCATGTTTGCCGTACAGCAATATCTTCTTGGCGGGTACGTCGAGCACCATCGAATCATCCGCATGATAAGTCACCGGGGCATCCAGCGCATTGGCCGAGGTCCTGAAGTGAATGGTATCTGTTACAGGCGAAATGATGGTATCTGGCCGGTCGGTATTCAGGGTATCCGGCTGCTTTAGTTTTTTTGCATCCCTGACTGTGGCAGGCTTAATTGCTGTATTGTTCACCCTGAGCTTGCCAGGCAGCGTATCAGAAGTTAAAATACTGTGAAAACGCAGGAACTGAAAGGGGGTATTGCTACTATATAGCGTTAAGGTCATCAACAGCAGTACGGATGCCCAGACTGAAATCAATTTTGCTTTACCTTTGTACGGCTGATTCATAGTTGTGAATGGCAAAAGTAGCCATTTCATGCTGATGATTGAGCGAAGTAGGCTCAGGTATTAGATTTATTACTAACCCAAACAAACCTGTTGAATATGATATTGATAAAAGTGCGTGTTTTGTTTCTCCTTGCTGCTTCACAATTGTTAATATTCATACAAGCTTTTTCCCAGTCCGCTAAAAAGAACACCCTGCGGACCATCATCGTGGATGCGGGCCATGGCGGTACCGATGCCGGTGCGGTGGGCCAGTATGAACACTCCTTGCGCTCACAGGAAAAGGACGTAACCCTTGCCATCGCCGACAAGCTGGTGGCCCAGTTGCAGAAAGAACTCCCCGGTGTGAAAACACTGCCTACTCGTACCACTGATATTTATCAGAACCCGCGTGAGAAAGCGAAGATCGCCAATGATTTAGGCGGACAACTGTTCATCTGTATACATGCGGATTCAGGTCCGCTGAAACAGGGCCGGAGGCAGATAGGTACCCGTATGGTGACCCGGTACCGGATCACGCACAAGAAGAAGGGTAAGAAAAAGATCAAGGTCTCCACACCGTATGAAGTGGAAGAACCGGTGTATGAATACTTTAAAATACCGCTTACCCGTAAGGGCACCAGTGTATGGATATTCGCCGCACATAAAACAAGTGATAAGATCAAGTCGATCATGGAAGGTGGAGAGGATTTTGAGATTGAACAGAACCCCTCAGACACGGTAGGCCAGAGTAATTTTGATTTCAATACCGGCGAGGGAAAGATCATCGCAGAACTATATATGAAGCGTTTTCAGGAAAAAAGCGACCACCTGGCTACTTTTGTTAATGACGAAGTGGAAAAGACGGGCAGGTCTGCCCTCGGCGTAAACCAGCGCCAGAAAGGGATATGGGTGCTGCAGGCCACGAATATGCCCGCCATCTTGGTGGAGACGGGTTTCATCAATAACCCCGAAGATGAGCGCTACCTGAACAGCGAATCGGGCCAGCAGGAACTTGCAGAAGCGATAACAAAAGCGGTTATACGCTACAAAAACCAACTGGAGAGCAACAACAAGGTACCCCCCCCGGCCATTAACGTACTGACAAAGGAACAGCCGCTATCCAATTCCCTGGTTGACAGCCGCGCAACCAAAGAGATGAAAGTGCTGCAGGTAAGCAGTAACAAAGTAAAGGTGGAGCTCTATGATGACGGGGAGATCGATAATGACATCGTTTCGGTATACTTCAATAAACACCTCGAAGTGGACAAACGGTCCCTTTCGGATAAAGCTTATACCTTTACCCTGAACCTGGAAGCGGGCAAGACGAATGAACTGGTGATGTATGCCGAGAACCTGGGAACCATTCCACCCAATACTGCTTTGATGGTGATCACAGACGGTACCAACCGCTACGAAGTTCGACTGAGCGCAGACCTCAAGAATAATGCCTCGGTACGGTTTGAATTAAAAAATAATAACTAATTTACCCATGTTCAATACCGTGCTTGCAGTATCTCAATTATTTTAAACCCGGTTATACGATGAAAATTTCGAACGAGACAAAGGTAGGTGCACTCACCACGATCGCGGTCACCCTGCTGATACTGGGTTTTAATTTCCTGAACGGCAAAACCTTTTTCGGAAGCAGTCATACGCTTTTTGCGAAATACAGCAATGTACAGGGATTGGCAAATTCCAACCCGGTCAACATCAACGGTATGCAGGTTGGAGCCGTTTATAAGATCACCACCGACCAGAATATGAAGGAGATCCTGGTGAATATGAACATCACCAAGGATGTGAACATCCCAACCAATTCCATTGCCACCATTAAACCCAATCCACTTGGAGTTACCAGTATTGAGATCAGGCTGGGCGATGCCAGGACCTATATCCCCAAGAACGATACGATTGCCACGGAAGCAACGGTGGGCATCTTTAATGAAGTGTACCAGAAGATCGACCCGGTGCTGGTTGGATTGAAGAACCTGGTGAAGTCGCTCGATTCAGTGCTCGTGAATGTGAACAGTGTGGTAGATCCCAATGCAAAAAACAATATCCACACCACACTCGAGAATGTGAGCAAGATATCCGGTAACCTGCTGGCCAGTTCTGCTTCCCTGCAAACTATGCTTAATGCACAGTCCGGTACGCTTTCCAGGACGATGAATAATCTGAATTCTTTTACGGGTAACCTGGCAGCCAACAATGATAAACTGACCCAGACGCTGACCAATGTGGAGAAAACGACTTCCAACTTTTCAAAGCTCGACCTGGAAAAGACGCTCAGTTCTATGAACAGTACGGTAGGTGAGCTCAAAGCCACCATCGGTAAACTCAATAGTACAAGCGGTACGGCAGGCATGCTGCTGAATGATACACGGCTGTATAATAACCTGACCGCCTCAGCCAATAAACTGAATTTGCTGCTCGATGACCTGAAGACCAACCCCAAACGATATATCTCGATCTCTGTGTTCGGTAAAAAGGACAAGGGCTCTGCACTCACCGTTCCACTGCCCGATACACTGAATGCCCCGTATATCCGGAAAAAATAATTTTACCATTTTATTCATAAATTAATCACCATTTTGCAGGCTGCACCAAAAACGGGGATCTTGTCATACAAAACGCTATTTCACTTTCTTTTACCTGCCTTCTTACTGCTTTTCGGTTTTCCGGTGTGGGCCCAGCAAACTGTGAAACTACCCGTTCCTGCAGATACCATACGCATCATCCACATCGTACAGGGCAACAGCCTAAGGCACCTGACCATCGATTCCCTGACCGAACTGGAGACCATTGCAGGCCAGGCGATCATCAAAGAGGGACTTACCACTTTTTACTGCGACAGTGCCACGCTCAACAAGCGCACCAACGTTATGGAGTCCTTCGGCAATATCCACATCAATGACAACGACAGCATTCATACCTATGCCCAGTATCTCAAATACATCGGCAATGACCGTATGGCCTACCTGAAGAAGCAGGTGAAACTGGTGGATCACAAGGGAGGCGTGCTGCTAACCGATGATCTTGATTACAACCTGCGCACGGGGATCGCCACGTACAAGAACGGGGGGCAGATCACCAATGCCAATACCATACTGAACAGTTCACAGAGTACGTATTATTCCGATACCAAGGATGTGTATTTCAAAAAGAATGTGCACCTCGTGGATCCCAAGTATGATATCCGCACCGACAGCCTGCTCTATAACCTCACCACACAGATCGCCACCTTCATCGCACCCACCCACATCGTCAGCAAGGACGGGGTGATAGACACGCGTTCCGGTACGTATAACCTGAAGACGGGTGAGGCCCTGTTCTATGAACGCACAGCGTTCAAGGACAGCACGCATTCGGGCATCGCGGACAAGATGCTATACGACGAGAAAAGCCATACCATACAAATGGAAGGAAATGCGAAGCTGGTAGATAGCGTGAACAAGGTAACCGTGCTAGATCGG
>JANYAL010000360.1 GCA_025361325.1 Bacteroidota bacterium | reverse complement strand
AGCTTGAAAATCATTGGAAATAATCTGCCCAGATACATATAAATAATTATAACGTAATACAATATTCTTAATGTTATAACGTTTCTTTAACAACCCTCTAAATCCACCTCTATGAAAAAAGTCCTTTACACGACTCTGTTTCTATTGATTATCAACGTATTATTAAGTTCCTGCACCATCGACAGGTCCATTGCCCAACGGATGTCAGAATTCGAAAGCACTACATCTAATGAAAATCCCTGCTTTATACAGAAGAATGACGGTACCGTTGTGTACTATACCACGTTGAAGCTGATGACCGGGTTTTTCAAAACACCATACCTGCTGGCGGATGACAATACCCGCATCAGGGCCGGAGAGATCAGGGCCTACCAGGATATTGACCATTATTTTGTTTCGCAAAAAGTAATTGCTGCCGGCAATCACAGTGCGGTGGCCCAGGAATCACTACCGGGTTTTGCCGTAAGGCTGGTTAAAGGCAGGGTGAACGTGTACTGTAAGAAATACTATAACGGAGAGCGCGCCGTAAAGCAATATTTCCTGCAGTACGGTGAAGAAGGCGATATCAGGCTCTATACGCCCGAACTGATGAATGAACTGCTGAAAAATGACCAGGCTGCACTGGATCTGTTCAACAAAAATAATAACACAAAGAATTTTTCTGAGAAATTACTGGCTACGGTAAATCAGTTCAACACAGATCAGCTCTTTACAAAGAACTGATCGGTAGGCCTGCCAGGTACAATAGTTAATCACCAAACCTTAAACCGGTTGCAAGGAATTGCAGCCGTTTTTTTTGTACCGTACATAAAAAATAGTATTTTACGGCACTGCCGGGCCATGAAGATCCGGCAGGTATTCAAATCCCTTTTATGTTCTGGAGATCCATCCTTATTGCCATACTTGTTGTTCCTTCGATGGTCATGTATGCCCATGACACCGACACTGCACACGCCGGGCTCACCGGAAACTGGCTGCTGGTAAAGCATATGATCAAAGACGGTGGCAAAACCACCAATGAACTGGCACCTGAACTGCAATACAGATATCATTTTAATGCAAAAGGAACTTATACTGTTGTATATACGAATACCAAAACGGGCATTACTACCACGTATGCCGGTAAGTGGAAACTGCTCCATGGTGACAAGACACTGAAACTATACGATAACAGCCTGCCTGCCGAGCCTGCACAATTGGTGGCAGATCAAAGTATGCCGGTGATTAAACTCACAGCTAAAGAATTTGTGACCCGTGAGTTACTTTTTGCCATGGACATGAAGGGAACAAGTTATTACAAACGCCAATAACCATACCTGCATGATCTTGGCACATCACCTATCTGATCTTAATTTATGACCAGGATGGAATCCTTATTACAATCGGTTGCAATAGCCAGGCATGATTTTATTGCCTCGGTATCGGGTCTGTCAAAGGAGCAGGCCACTTTCAGGCCATCGCCTGAAGGTTGGTCAATAACCGATATCACCGAACATATGTTCTGGGCTGAGTTCGGTGCCATCAATGGTATGTGGAAGGCTCTGGAATCGGTACAGCAGAACAATCCCCTGTTCAAGGGAGAGGCCGTACATTATGGCCTGCCGGTTGAACAGATCATCGAAAAGACCTGGCGTGAAAAGGAAGATGTTCCGGAAACAGCCAAACCACGCTGGGGTGGAAGCCTGGAATTCTGGATCACTTCTTTACTGGGTTTGCAGATTATACTGGAAAAGTTCAACAAAGCACTGGGAGATGTTGACCCTCAATTGGTTATTCATCCACATCCTATCTCAGGCCCGATGGATATTATACAGCGTATGGAGTTCCTGAGATTTCATTTGAAGAGGCACCAGGGGCAGGTGGAACAGGTGAAAAAATCAACGGGTTTCGGGTTATGAGCTACGCGTATGGGGTTGTCATGTTGATACTGCTTTGATGAATACATAGTGCTTTAAGCCCGAAGCTGATAAATTCCCTGTATAAAATTTGTTACCACCACATGCACCGCTCACAACACGTAGCCTTCAGTATATCTTTACAAGTTTAAATCCTCATCCGCCTGCAGTTTCATTGAAAAAAGGTTCAATTCCTCGCTACCCGGTGTCAGCCGCATCTTCTTCTCGAATTTCATGCCCAGCTTTTTAAGCAGTTGTATGGAATTATTATTCTCCGGTGAGGTAATGGCCACCAGCCTTTGAAGATTCCAGTCATTTTTGGCATGTTCCACCATGGCTGCTGCAGCTTCAAAGGCATATCCTTTTCCACGGTATTGCTGTAATACGGCATAGCCGATATCTACATCTGCAATTTCTTCGCGCTTGATAAGTCCGCACATACCGATGGGTGTTCCTGTTTCCTGTATGGCCACCCGGTACAACCCGAAGCCATTGAGGAGATAGCTTTTCATCGGGCCGTTGGAGATATAATCAAGGGCATTATCCAATGTCTTGATATTCCGGTCGCCTATATAGCGTATCCAGTCAGGATCGTTCAGCAGTTCAAAGATGAAGGGTGCATCGGTAAGCCGGAGTTGGGAAATTGACAGTCTTTCAGTTGTTCCTATGTTCATGTATCATATACGGTTATGTACCTTTTTGCAGTCCCGGTGCATATTCCAGGGTTTAAAATTACATAGAATAAGATATTTTTTGTATCATTGCACCTTAAACCAAAATTATATGCTGAAAAAAACTGCCACTTTCCCCGCATTATTCCTGGGTGTTGCCCTTACGACCGCTTTTTTTGTGACCGGTTGCAATAACAGCGATACATCTAAAGAAGCCAAGAAGGATTCAACCACCACCACAACAACAACCACTACAACGGTAAAAATGGATTCAACCAAGACCGACACTTCTAAGATGAAGACGATTGACACAACGGTCACCAAAAAGAAAGTGGAAGATAAGCCAGTTCACAATCCTTAATAGTCATACAATTTAAGGAACAACTTCTTTAGCTGCCCGGCTGATCACTCAGCCGCGGGCGGCTTTTTCATTTTTATCCGGATCCGTTTTATAGGGATCCTTCCACCTTCCAGCCGATTACGCCGGTTAATGAGCTTGTCGATAAACCAGTGCTCTATACGGTGATGTGTACGGATGAGGAATGCGGCAATAAAAACGAATATCAGCAGTTCCACAACGGGTGTATGATTAGTGACCTCCACTACATAGGGATGGAGGAGGAGGGTCAGGTATTCAAAGAGTACCAGCAGGGAGATGATGCCCAGGAATTTAATGACGCCCACGTGAACCTTCCTCCGGCTGATCAGTAGGGTAAACAGGAAGAGGGCGGGAATAAAGATACCGATAAAGAGCAGTTGTAGCTGTTGAAAGCGTTCCTGCTGGGCCTTTCGTTTCTGTTCGGCCAGGTCGCGTTGCCGGGTCTCCTCATTGCTGGATATGATCTGTGTTTCACGTATCCGGTCACTGCTGTTCATGGAATCGCGCAATTGCTGGGTCAGTTGCAGGTATGCATAGGCGCTGTCTGCATTATTCATTCTCCGGTAATAGGCATCCAGGTAAACTGCGGCTTTCAGTTCCCACCGGGGATACCCATCCTTTTGAGCGAGACGCAGCATTTGTTGTGCATAGAATTTTGCAGAATCGGTTCTGTTCAGTGAATCATACAGGTTTGCCAGTCCCCAGTAGGTTTCACAGATCAGGTCCTCATCACTCGATGCCTCCAGGAAGGGGAGGGCACCCAGTAAGTTGCTCCTGGCCTCTGCATAATTCTTTTGTTTAAGGAATACTTCTCCCAGTCCAACCATGGATGATCCACTGAAATCTTCATTCTGTTGTTGCCGGGCCAGGGATAAAGCCAGTGTAAAATACCCGTATGCAGAATCGGGTTTG
>JANYAL010000358.1 GCA_025361325.1 Bacteroidota bacterium | reverse complement strand
ATCCGGTCGATCAGAAGGAAAGAATTATTCTTCGGCAGTTTGGCATCAGATTTTTTTTTGCCGGTATCAGCTGTCAGTGTTGGTAAAAGGTCTTCAATACGAACCACTTCCTGATTGATATACATTCGGGAGAAACCCTTTTGCAGCAGGATATTCAGTTCTTCCGTTGAATTCCGGTTTGTATGTTGTTTGAAAGGAACCAGGATCAGTACTTTGTCGCCTTCTTTCAATGATTCGATGGCGGCGATCACATCCGTTACATCATCCTTCTTCACTTCCTTACCGCTGATGGGCGAGATGGTCTTGCCCGCACGGGCATATAGGAGACGGAGGTAATCATAGATCTCGGTCATGCTGCCCACGGTGCTGCGCGGGGTACGGGTAATCACTTTCTGTTCGATAGCAATGGCCGGGCACAGTCCTTTAATATGGTCTACGTCCGGTTTGTTCATGCGCTGCATGAACTGACGGGCATAGGCACTAAGGCTTTCGGCGTAGCGACGCTGCCCCTCGGCAAACAGGGTATCAATAGTCAGAGATGATTTTCCCGAACCAGATACACCGGTAACCACCACCAGTGCCTGCCGGGGTATGGTAACCGTTACATTCTTCAGGTTATGCACCCGGGCGCCCGTGATGCAAATGCCGTTGTTGTTGTTCTTGCCGGAAATTTCGGGAGTAGATCGTTTAGACATGGTACCTGGATAACAAAAATACAACACCAAAGTTTGCCTCAGGTTAAATGTGAAAATCTTCTTAAAATGAACATATTATGTTGTTTTTACGGCCGTGTACTTTTACTTTTATTGTGCTGAGGGTCAAAAAAAGTTAAAAAAAAGTTTGGCGGTTTAGAATTTATCATTATTTTCACATTCCAATATCCAGTAAAGTGAAAAACCGTCGTTGCCTATCTATCAGACTTCTACGTCAATTTTTCCCATTTATTGGTTGTAACTAAAATCCTAACCAAAAACTGTAGAAGTTTATGAAATGCCTTAACAATCTGACCGACCAGCAGCTTATCCATTTGTACATGGAAGGAGATGCAGATGCCCTTGCCACTATAATAGTGCGCTACAAGGACAAGATTTACACCTCTATTTACCTGCTTGTAAAAGACAGGTACCTGGCTGAAGACATTTTCCAGGATGTTTTTATCCGTGTCATTGACACGCTGAAAAGCGGTAAGTACACCGATGAAGGGAAATTTTTACCATGGGCCATGCGCATTGCACACAATATGTGTGTAGATCATTTCAGGAAGGTGAAGCGTACGCCGGTGATCAAGACCAGCGATGACCGCGACATCTTTGAAGTGCTTAATTTCTCCGAGCCAGGCGCCGACCAGCGCATCATGGCCGGACAAAGTCATGACCGGGTACGTAAAATGGTGGACATGCTTCCCGAAGACCAGCGCGAAGTGATCATTCTTCGCCATTATGCCGACCTGAGTTTCAAGGAGATCGCCGAGCTTACCAAGTGCAGCATCAACACCGCACTGGGCCGTATGCGGTATGGCTTGATCAACCTGCGTAAGCTGATGACCGAGAAGCAGATCGCATTATAAGATTTTGTACCCCCAAAAAGAAAATTCAGACCCTCCGTATGGAGGGTTTTTTTATCGGCTATGAGAAGCTAAGCAGACCACTAATTGGGCTGCGCAGCGCTTATCGTTTTTTGAACAGGGAGGTAATGGTTTAAAGGAGGTAAGGGAGAAAAGGCACCGGGTTCAGTGCTTTATTTTTTGGCTGGCAGCATAAAGAAAAGACCTAAGTGTGGTTGGGGTTTTTAATTTATTTGCAGGGGCAGAATAACAAAGCAGGTGAATGAGCCTCCACGCTCTCTTTTTTTGTGGGCTAGCTGCATACAAAAGAAATTTGGAGCGCAGCAAAGCCCTTCTTTATTTTCTATGCCGGCCTTGTTTATTTCTTCCGCATCGCCTGCAGACCGCATTTCAGCCATTCGGAGAACTCGGTGGGATCGGGGGTATAGAACTTGGTACGTGTTAAAGCCTTCTCATCTGTACTGATGATGGCATACTGAGGCTGGGAAGTGGCACCAAAGTTCTCGGTCTGGAACGTGGCCCATTTATCGCCCACCGTAATGATGGGTTTCGCATTGCCGGTAGCATTGGTATAAATGGTCTGTTCGGGTGCCGGTAGCCTGGACCGTTCATCTACATAGAGTGACACCACAACAAATTCTTTGCGCATCAGGCTATCCACTTCCCGGTTGGTCCATACCTTTTCTTCCATCCGTCTGCAGTTCACGCAGGCCCAGCCTGTGAAATCGATCAACAGGGGTTTGCCCTCCTGCCTGGCCCTGGCCAGCGCCTTCTCATAATCATTGTGCATAGGTTCAATGCCACGGGTAATTAGTACATGATGTTTGTATATGCTGTAGGATAGCGGGGGCGGAAACCCACTGATCAGTTTCAGGTCGGCCCACTTGCTGTTTGTGATACCCGGAACCATATATATCGTGGCTACTGAAAACAAGACTATACTGGTTATGCGTATGATCGAAAAGCGCTTTACCGGTGTGCTGTGGCTCATTTTAAGCCAGCCAGCCAGGAAAGACACCAGGGCTATACCAATGATGATCCACAGGCCGATGAATACCTCCCTTTTCAGGATGCCCCATTGCTCCACATTATCCGCATTAGCCAGGAATTTCACTGCAAGGGCAAGTTCTATAAAGCCCAGTACCACTTTCACATCGGTCAGCCAGCCTCCCGACTTGGGCAGGGAGTGCAGCCAGTTTGGAAAGAGTGCAAAAAGGGCAAAGGGGAGTCCCAGTGCCAGTCCGAACCCAGCTGCACCCGCGGAAAGCGGCCAGGGGCCCTCATTGGCTACATTGGCGAGCAGGGTACCCAATATTGGACCTGTACATGAGAAGGAAACGATAGCCAGGGTGCCTGCCATGAAGAAGATACCTGCTATATTGCCGATACCCGACCTGCTATCTGTTTTATTGGCGATAGAGGAAGGGAGGGCAATTTCGTACAGGCCAAAGAAAGAGAGGGCAAAGATCACGAACACCGCAAAGAACACCAGATTGAGCCACACATTGGTAGAGATATTATTAAAGATCTCGGGACTGATGGTCTTGTTGGCAATATGGAAAGGGAGGGTAATGATAACATAGATGAGGAAGATGAAGAACCCATAGAGGAATGCATTGAACACCGCCTTTTTCCTGTTCTGCGATTTCTTGGTAAAGAAGGTGACTGTTACCGGTATCATGGGGAATACACAGGGGGTGATGAGTGCAATCAGACCGCCGAGGAGCCCAAGTAAAAAGATGCTCCATATTGATTTGTTCTGTGTGCCATCATCCCCGCAGTCGCTGACTGGTTTTTTTATATTGATGGTTGCAATCTTCATCCTGCCGCCGCTGGCCATGCCGCCGGAAAGGTCCACGCTGAAGTTAAAGGGGAGGTCCGACAGGAACTGATCTGTATGGTCGTAAAAACTGCTTAAAGTACCAATCAGTTTTGCCGGTACGGTATTCTTGAAGTTGATGACTGCTTTCCAGGTGGTTGGTCCATTTATCAATTGTACATTTATCCTGGGGAATATGGCAGAGGGTACGGTCTCCGTTTTACCTGTAGCAGTTATCTGTTCAATAGAAATAGAAGAATCGGTAAAGGTTAGTTCTGCTGAACTTACCCCATCCAGGTCCTGGCCGGGCGCATAGAGCTTATTGCCTTCAACACCTTTGGCCGTGAACTGCAGTTCATACTTCTTTTCATTGATCTTTCGGCTGCTGACGCTCCAGTTAAAGACCGGCACGGGTGCTATAACCTGTGAAAAGGAAAAAGCCGCAGCGAGGAGGAAGGTGAAAAAGAATATGAAACGTAAATACTTGGCCATACCGGTTGTTTACAAAACCGGGCCCCTTTCGTTGAACCCGATACGATGTTCAGCAAAGGAATTAACTCAAAGCCACAATAAAGATGAGTTTCTTAGGGGGCAGGCATTTTTTATCATCGCAGGTCTGGTATTCGACCAACCCGCTGATATTGGTTTTTACACCGGCCTTAAGCTTCACTTTCTGCACAAATTCCACCTTTCCGGAATACTGGTTGGCTGAAATACCCAGTCGTTTATCGGTATACACTTCCATTTTGCCATT
>JANYAL010000316.1 GCA_025361325.1 Bacteroidota bacterium | reverse complement strand
GTAGCACCCTGACCCGAACAAGTACCGAAGAAGACCCTACCATAGTACCTTTTTGTAATATACCTTGCATGCTGCCTATTCCTGTGATTGCGCCAATTGCGCCAAATACGTCAAAAGCGACAGCTTACTTTTTTTATTATTAACTGTTTTATATCATTGTACCTGAAATTAATCAATGCTGGTGACCGATATTAAATGCACGCAGGCCCGGAAAAAGATGACCTTATTAATCCATCTTTTTGATGGTAATCATAAAATGATTGGAATACTATAAATAGTTTGGCATCAAATATCTCATTATTTTAAAATTATTGTCATGAAAAAAAACAGGAAAATACTGCAGTCCCTTATAAGGCTGCTCAGCCTTGTGATATTTACATCGCTGTATATTACTGCGTTCAGCCAGCCTGGCACCATCAAGGGCGACTGGAACACACAGGCCAGTTCTTACCGCGGTAGGAATGGCGACAGGATCACTTTCTATTTTCCGCCGGGCGGTACCGTATCCGAACGCGTTTGGGGTACTGAACTCTATACCGATGACGGTTCGATAGCATCCTGTGCCGTTCATGCCGGACTGATCACCACAACAAAAGGTGGCACAGTGACGATAGAAATTAAACCTGGTGCATCAGCTTACCGTGGTACCTATCGAAATGGGGTTACAAGCAAAGACTATGGTGCTTTTTCCGGGAGTTTTATTTTTGTGGCAGGTCATCGCAATGAAGCCGGGAAGAATGCCATCCGGGGAGACTGGAATACCAAGGCAAATAATTTCAGGGGAAGGAATGGTGAACGGTTCACCTACTATTTCCCGCCGGGGGGTACCTTATCAGGCAGCATCTGGGGTACCGACCTGTACACGGATGACGGTTCTATTGCCACCTGTGCGGTTCATGCCGGACTGATATCAGTGGAGAACGGCGGCACAGTGACCATAGAAATAAAACCCGGTGCCTCCGTGTACCGGGGAACTACAAGGTACGGGGTAAGCAGCAGGAATTATGGTGCCTTTAATGGCAGCTTTGTCTTTGTGAAGGGCCAGGAAAATATCATTCCTAAACATAATAAGGTTACGGAGGGAAACTGGGAAACCAGGGCAGATACATACAGGGGAAGGAACGGCGACCATTTCACTTTTTATTTCCCGCCGGGCGGACCCCTCTCCAGCCGGGTATGGGGTACAGGCCTGTATTCCGATGATAGTTCCATAGCTTCCTGTGCCGTTCATGCCGGTCTGATCACGGTAGAAAGCGGCGGAACGGTAACCATCGAAATAAAACAAGGTGCATCCTCCTACCGGGGATCTTACCGCAATGGTGTTACCAGCAGGGACTATGGTGCCTTTGCAGGCAGCTTTGTTTTTGTTAGATAAATCTTAAAACTGGTACGGACCGGGGTCTTTGGCCCCGGTTCTGCATTTATTGTATGTGAAAAAGCTTACACAGGCGCATCTATAATTAACAAAATGTAAAAGGGAAATAGCAGTAAATTTATAGGCTTATTTTTCAGGCACTATATGGACATCAACTTTATAAAATATTAACCAAAGAAAAGATGCATATAATCAGAACCATGGCCCTGCTTTGCTGCCTCCTAAGCATGAACACGGCAGGTGCGCAGGATATCACCGGCACCTGGGAAGGTGACCTGAGTAATGATGAATTCATTCAGGTGAATGTGATACAGGTCAGGAACAGGCTCTGTGGTTATACCTGGGATTATGTATATACCGACCACAGGAGCTACTGCAAGGCTTACTTCACCGGATCGTATAATCCTAAAAAGCATGAGTGGCTGATGGATGGCGAATCATTCATCGAGAACAGTGGTTCGCATGTGCTGATGCATATCAAGGTTACTAATTCCGCCCAGGATGGAAGGAACTTCCTGATCGGTACCGTAACCACAGGGTCCGGGGTTGAGACGGTTCTGGGGAATATGATAGAATCCTTCTTCGGGAAACAGAATGCCATGTCCCCTTCGGCTGACCAGATCAGGCTGCGCAAGGTATCGCCCGTACCGCAAAAGATCCTGGAACGGATGAAGGATTGCAATGAGGATCAGAAACGGAACAGGGATACCCTGGCCAGGCCAATTATTAAGGTAAGGCCAAGGGATTCGGTAGTACGGGTAGCCCCCCCGGTCATAAAAAAACCAGTGGACCCCATTGTGAAGACCATACCACCGGTTACCATAAAACCTGCTGATACTGTTTTAAGACCTGTAGAACATCCTGTGGTGAAAATGAACGACAACACACAGATCCCCGACCTGATGGTGAAAAGAAGGAACAATGAGGAAAGCAGGGTGGAAGTAAATACCAAAGACATCACACTCCGTGTGTATGATAATGGCATTGTAGACGGCGACTCGGTGAGCATCTTCTTCAACGGAAAACTCCTGCTGAGCCACCAGCTCCTGACCGAGAAGCCCATTGAGCTTCACATACGCCTGGATGAGAACAGAACCCGTAATGAACTGTTGCTCTTTGCAGAGAACCTGGGCAGCATACCTCCCAATACAGCACTCGTGGTAGTTACTGCCGGGGATAAACGCTATGAGCTGTTCTCCAGGGCCAACCTGGAAGAGAATGCGGTAATGGTATTTGAATACAAGCCGAAGTAAGGAGACAAAATACCGGGCGGGTTTATAAACCTTGACAGTCCATTCAGGAATGATCCATAGCCACTTTTGTATTATCGAGGGGATTGTATTTGATAAATATCTCCTGGCCGGGTTGGTACCTTGGCACTGAAGATTCCTGTATCACACCTTTTACAGTCGCGGAAAAGGCAGTTGCGCCATCCGGCAGCACTTCCACCTGCAACTCCACGTAAGGATTATGGCCGTTCAGATATACACCCAGCCAGTTATAGTTCTTTACAATGGCACGTGCTCTGCTACCTGCAGACCGTATGGCGTCGTCAGTTTCCTGTTGCTGCATGATGTTCTTTTCCAATGATCCTGCAATGGACATCCCGCCACTACTGGCAGCATTTTGTTTCTGGCTGCTGTTTGAGCTATCATTATCCCAGTAAATGATCACATTATTATCATTCTTTGGATCGATGCGCACCGGCACGATCATTCCCGTCTGGTACATCCCGGGGTTAAGCCGTGATACCAGGGTGCGTATGCGGGTTGTATAGGTCTGGCCCAGGTAATTCTTTATTTCCAGAACCAGGCGCACTTGAGGAGCATTATTAATGGTGACGCCGGTGTCATGCACTTCTTTGATCAACGCCTTCCCCGCAACCCCGTTCTTCTGTAAACGATTCGCATTAATCAGGGGACCGAAAAATAGTTTGTAGAACAGGAAAAACATGCCACCGAATATCAGTAGCATACCACCTGCTATATAAATTCCCATGCTGCCGGTGGTTGCCAATACCGCTCCAATTCCAACAGCCAGTCCGAGTATACCCCCAATGATCCCGATCCATACTCCTAAATTCATTTTCATTTGTTAAGTTTTAAATGAAACAAAATAGTACTGTGCAAGGTTAAGTTACAATTTTAGATTTGGCGGAATTAAAAACCCGCCAGGTATGTAGTGTGGATAACTAGGTGCAAAACAGGTGCATATTAACAGGGGTGAAAATTTGGAAAGAGGCTATAAGATAAAGTACCTTGTATAAACATTTGAGCAGCGTAAGTCAGTAAAAGGATTGAGACTATTCAGGTGCATTTGAGAAGCGTAGATTCGTAAAAAAGATCGTAGCAACTTGAGTGGAAAGCATCGGGTTAGTAAGTATACAGGCTTCGGCAGGTATAAAGAAAAGACTTGATGCTTTTTTTTATGTTACCTGCCGAAGCCCGCTTTAAAATTCCAAAATTTTATTTTGTTACGGTTTTTGAACCGGCCTCAACCTATGATATAATTCCAGCCATGCACATCAGCTTCCGTTCCGGCACGTATAGCGTCCAGCTTTGCTTTTAATTTGTATAATATGTTCTCCGGTGTATACCCCTGCAGGGAATAATCGATGCCATTGATATGTATGGTGTTGATGGGTGCTACAACGGCTGCAGTACCTGCACCAAATGCTTCCGTAATGGTACCAGCCTGGAACGCCTTTTCCAGTTCGCTGACAGAAACAGGTCTTTCTTCTGAGCGTAAACCCATTTCGGTAGCAAGGATGAGCAGTGATTCACGGGTGATGCCCCCGAGTATGGAATCGGATAATGCCGGCGTAACAAGTACCCCGTTGATGACGAACATCACATTCATCATACCTGATTCCTCGATGAATGAATTGGTGGCACTATCGGTCCATAATACCTGGTCGTATCCATGATCCCGTGCATCCTTGGTGGGCAGGAAAGCTCCCCCGTAATTGCCCCCGCACTTGGCGAAGCCGGTACCGCCTTTAGCCGCCCTGGCGTAATGTGTTTCCACCTTTACTTTGATGGGGTTCACGTACAGGGATGGCACCGGGCCGGTAAATACGATGTAACGGTATTCGTCAGATACCTTCACCCCGAACCTGGACTCACTGGCATACATGAAAGGGCGGAGATATAACGCACTGCCCGGTTGTGTGGGCACCCAGGCTTTGTCCAGTTCAACCAACTGCATCAGGCCCTCCATGAACACTTCCTTCGGCAGGATTGCCATGCACATCCGGTTCAGCGAGCGCACAAAGCGTTCATAATGCCTTTCGAGCCGGAATATATTGATACGCCCATCGGCCATACGGAATGCCTTCATACCTTCAAAGACGGTCTGCCCGTAATGCAGGGCCAGCGTGGAAGGGCTCATGGTAAGATTTCCATAGGGTACGATCTCAGCCTGCTCCCATCCCCCTTTTGCATAATCGCATACCAGCATGTGATCGGATACATATTTCCCGAATTCCAGGTGATCGAAATCCACTTCGTGGATCCTTGAGTTTCGTGTTTGGGTCACCGGAAAGGTTGCTTCAGTTTCCATATTACCTGATTTAAAATGTTTATGACTATATTAATAAGTTATATTTTCAGTTCTAAACTATATTAGAGAACCCGCTGACGCCCAACACACCATTCATTTCTTTGAAATTATGTATTACGGCACAAATTTTGGCATATTTCTTTGTTTAAAACAGATTCAGATTAAGTATTTTTGACTATATCAGATCATACCATTATGGCAAAGAACAGATTTCATTCCAATGATCATATCTACCTGCAGGTATCAGAAGGCATAGAAAACATGATTGAGCAGGAAGTACTGCGTATCGGAGACAAACTTCCCTCCGTGCGTGTATTGAGCGAGGAATATGGCATCAGTATGGGCACAGCCTTCCAGGCTTATTACCACCTCGAAGGGATGGGACTGATCGAGTCGAGGCCCAAGTCGGGCTACTATGTGCGGTTCAATCATCACCGCTTTCCCGAATTGCCCAATACGCCCCTCAGGGATGCCTTTTCACACGACGTGAGTGTAAAGGAGATGATCTCTTCCATCTATACTGATATCGTGGCCAATGATGTCACCAATTTTGCGCTGGCCGTACCGGACCCTTCCCTGCTGCCTGCCGCCAAGATCAATAAATCGGTTATGTTTGCCCTGCGCAATACCCGTAACAATTGCATCAATTACGAGAATACCCAGGGTAACCTGGAACTGCGTAAACAGATCGCTAAACTGGCATTCAACTGGGGAGGTAAGATCAAAGCAGATGAAGTGATCATCACCGGGGGCTGCCTGGAAGCCATCACCATGAGTTTAAAGGCGGTCACTGCGCCGGGCGATATGGTAGCAGTGGAAAGTCCTGCCTATTTCGGAATCTACCAGGCCATAGAAAGCCTGGGGCTGAAAGTAGTAGAGATACCCTGTGATGCGGTGTCAGGCATCAATCTGGATCACTTTAAAAAAGCAATCAGGAAGTTCAATATCAAAGCTGCAGTATTCGTACCCAATTACAATAATCCCCTGGGAAGCTGCATGAGCGATGAGAACAAGAAGCAACTGGTGGAGATCATAACAAAAAATAATATCCCGCTGGTGGAGGATGATATTTATGGTGAACTTTACTTCGGCAAGGCGCGGCCAAAGCCCTGTAAATATTTTGACACTAAGGGCATGGTGATGTATTGTTCCTCCCTTTCCAAGTCATTATCCCCCGGATACCGTATTGGCTGGGCGATACCGGGCAGGTTTTTTGATCCGGTGAACCAGATGAAGCGTATACAGAACATCAGCAGTCCTACCCTTACCCAGGCTGCTATGGCACATTTCCTCCTGCACGGCAGGTATGAATATCATTTGAAGAGCCTGCGCAAAGCCCTGCATACCCAGAGCCTGCGTTATGTGCAGGCCATCATTAAATACTTCCCCAAGGATACCAAGGTATCGCGCCCACAGGGAGGGTTCATCCTCTGGCTTGAACTGAACAGGAAAGTAAACGCGTTCAAGTTGCGTACAGAGGCCATGAAGAACAAGATATCCATTGTTCCGGGAAAGATCTTCTCTTCCAGCAACAATTACTCAAACTGTATACGCCTCACGTTTGGCAAACCCTGGAGCGATGAAGTGGATTACGGGCTGATGATGCTGGGAAAGATGATCGGGAAGATGATTTAAAGAACTGCAAACGGGACTTAAAGAAGATTGTTCAACCTGTTTCATAGACCTTGTCTCATCTCAGAACGCCTTATTATAACAGGTAAGGGATGATCGCTTTTCGCCCGCTTGGGTAATCCCTGAATTCTTTCTGATACCACCGGTGATGCGCCAGTGCACGTGGTAACAGGTTGGCAGCTGTCCACACCAGAAATGCCAGGGCAGGCAGGTTCCAGCAAACAATGGCATATCCAGTCCACTCCAGCAGTTCGCCCATCATATTGGGACAACTGATAAAATTGAACAGACCACTTGTAGGGATCTTATAACCGGTTTCTCCAGGCATGCGCAGATGTATTAGCCGGTTGTCGGCCCACCAGTTGATGCATAGGCCTGTGAAGAATAGAATACCCCCGGCAATGGAAGCAGGTCTTTGAAAATAATTATCCGGGTATGCTGCAAAATGTATAAAGTAATAACCAAGGAAAAAGGTATTCACCAGGTTGAAGAATACAGCTGAACCCATGATCACTACAGGCATCCTCTTACCCCTTGTCCTGATCCGGAACGGGAAAATGACGGTACGGTTGATATAGTGCAGGCAATACAGACCGGTAAGCACGGCAATTACCGTGGAATAACCAATCACCCGGATGAAACAAAAGCACATTACAACAAGGGCCGGTAATTCCATGAGCAGCCACGCCAGGTGATTATCGATGGTAGGTCCCCATTTCGCGGAGCTGTGCCTGCCATAGGGCGCATTAATGCGTAGCAGTAAAAAGAATACTGCCAGGGCAAGGCCCATCCATATCCATATCAGAAACTGGTAAGCAGAAAAGGATATGTTCATCAGGTGGCATTAGCGGGTCGTGGAGGAATGCGTTTGAGTGTTTCCAGCAAAAATCCCCAGAATTTGTGAACAGAACTCACTTGCACTTTCTCATCAGGCGAATGCGCACCCAATATATTGGGACCAAAGGATATCATCTGTATACCCGGGTAATTGGCACCGATGATACCACATTCCAGGCCGGCATGGCAGGCATTCACCAGGGGTTCTTCTTTAAACTTCTCAGTATACAGTTCACGCATCAGCTTAACGATGGGCGCATCAGGCCTGGGTGCCCAACCGGGAAAGGAGCCGGCGAATTCAACGTTCGCCCCGCAGAGTTCGAATGTATTGCGTATGGCTTTGGCAAGGTCCATCTTCTCGCTGTCCACAGCACTGCGGGTTAGGCACAATACAGAGAAGTTTCCGTCCTTTACCAGCACACGGGCAAGATTATTGGAGGTCTGTACCAGTCCGGCGATATCGGGGCTCATGCGGTAAATACCGTTAGGGCAGGCAGATAAGCAACGAAGTAGCCTGTAACTGAAGGCATCCGATGCCACCTGTGCAGGTAATGCAACGGGTTCCAGGCTGAGGGTGAGGTTGGGATCAGTACTATGATATTCGTTCGTGAGAACCTGCTCCTCTGCTTTGATAAAAGCCAACAGATTCTGTGAATCTGGTTCAGTAACCACAACTTCCGCGAAGGATTCTCTGGGTATGGCATTTCGCAGTCCTCCTCCGTCGATGATGCTGAACTGCAGACCGAATTCCTTAACTGCAGCAAGCAGTACCCGGTTTATCAGCTTGTTGGCATTTCCGCGTCCTTTATGAATGTCCATTCCAGAATGGCCTCCTGTCAATCCTTTCAGGGTGAGGCGGTAGGCGACTGACCCCTTAGGTGTTACATCCATCTCATAAGTGCCGGTAGCTGTCACATCAACACCTCCTGCACAACCAATAGTGAGCTCATGAT
>JANYAL010000266.1 GCA_025361325.1 Bacteroidota bacterium | reverse complement strand
TAGAGTCGTTTTCTTAGGCTTCCTTAACCTTCTTATTCCTTATAATACTTCCTGCCTCCTTTGTATTTGGCCTTTTTCTCCGCCTGGATCGCTTTCTTATCACCTGAAATGATCTTTTCCGCACCTACATTCCTGCCGTTCGTAGGGCATCCGTATTTATCCTTTTTACCAAAAATGCGACTGATGAAACAGCCGCTCAGTAATAGGGAAGCAAGAATAAAAGAGACCATTATTTTTTTCATCCATCAAAATTAATCTATTTTTTTCCATAGCGGCTGCCTTGCGGAGCAAATTAACTAAGCTTTAAACCAGCTGCTGTACATCACATAATTATTGGCGATCCGGTCTATCTCCCCGCTTATCATTTCCTGGCTGATATCCTTGACCTTCTTTGCCGGAACACCGGCATAGATACTTCCCGATTCGATATGGGTGTTTTCAAGTACTACAGCACCTGCTGCGATGATGCTATTGCTGCCCACCCGGCAATTATCCATAATTATGGAGCCCATCCCCACCAGCACATTATCTTCAATAACGCATCCGTGCACGATTGCATTGTGTCCAATACTTACATTATTTCCAATATGCGTGCTCGCCTTTTCATAGGTACAGTGAATTATAGCCCCGTCCTGCACATTCACTTTGTTACCCAATCGGATACTGTTCACATCTCCGCGAATGACTGCATTGAACCATATGCTGCAATCATCACCCATTACCACATCTCCCACGATCGTGGCATTGGGGGCGATATAAAAGTTGTCACCCAGGACGGGGTGTATTCCTTTGACCGGAAGGATCGTTGGCATTTTTTTTGTTTTTATGAAAGGATCCGTACTGTTTAAATTCAAATCTTACCCGGGAAAATATGCTTCAATATTCATCAGATCATTGTGAACAAGTAAACCACTAAACACTAATTTCGTAATTAATTACAACTCTCAGATAAATAATGAACAGCCGTCAGCTCTTTTTATCCCATGTGGGCCAAACTTCCGCAGCGCCGCTCTGCCTTGAAATGGTAAAAGCATCTGGTTGCAGGCTTACTGACGTGACCGGCAAAGAATATATCGACCTGATCGGCGGGATCAGTGTCTGCAATATAGGACACTGTCATCCCAAAGTAGTGGAGGCCATTAAAAAGCAGGTGGACGATTACCTGCACATCATGGTGTATGGGGAACTGGTGGAGAGTCCGCAGGTTCAGTATGCAAAAATGCTGACCGATCATTTGCCCCCTTCGCTTAACTCGGTCTTTTTCACGGCATCCGGCAGCGAGGCAACAGAGGGTGCCATGAAGCTTGCCAAGCGTTACAGCAACCGTAGTCAGATCATATCATTTAAGAATTCTTATCATGGCAGCACACAGGGTGCATTGAGTGTGATGGGAAGCGAATACTGGCAGCAGGCTTTCAGGCCCTTGTTACCGGGTGTTCTGCAACTGAATTATAATTCATTTGAGGACCTGGAATGTATCAACGAATCCACAGCTTGTGTCATCGCTGAGACCATCCAGGCCGAAGCTGGTGTACTGGTTCCTGAAAAGGGATGGCTTAAGGCCCTTCGGGATACATGCAGTTCAAACGGAACACTGTTGATACTGGATGAGATACAATGCGGCTTTGGCCGTAATGGCTCATTGTGGGCGTTTGAACAATATGATATCATCCCCGATATTTTGCTGTTGGGAAAGGCACTGGGAGGCGGTATGCCGATGGGGGCATTCATTGCAGACAAGAAAATTATGGATTCCTTTACATTCAACCCGGTGTTGGGTCATATCAGCACCTTTGGCGGCCATCCGGTTTGCTGTGCAGCAGGACTGGCTGCCTTTAAAGTGCTGTTTGAAGAAGACATAATTTCTGGTGTTAAAGAGAAGGAGGCATTATTCAAATCGCTTTTATCAGGATCTTCTTCTCATCTTAACGTGCGCAGCTGCGGTCTGATGATTGCAGTGGAATTCGAGGATTTTGAAAGAAATAAAAAAGTGATTGATGCGCTACTAGCCGAAGGTGTTTTTACGGATTGGTTCTTATTTGCCCCAAATTGTCTTCGCATAGCACCTCCGCTGGTGATCAGCAGGGAAGATATTTTACTGGCTTGCAAT
Source organism: Bacteroidota bacterium (assembly GCA_025361325.1). GTDB lineage: Bacteria > Bacteroidota > Bacteroidia > Chitinophagales > Chitinophagaceae > Ferruginibacter. The sequence continues at coordinate 3,303 of JANYAL010000266.1, read as the reverse complement.
AAGATCAGCGAAGTGACGAGCAAGGTCTGAATGGTTATAAAGGCTGTTCCCTTCTATTGCGGGTGATAGATACGTTCTGCATTCTTATAAACGGTTGCTTTATCAAGTGTCATTTTTCTGGTCTTTTGATTCAGGTACATATTCACCTGGTCGTCGAAATGTCTGTTGCCGGGCCTTGCGGAAGCGCCATACATATTCACGGATTCTATTACCGGAAGGCCTTCTTTGGGAAAATGTGCGAACATTACGAGGCCGTCTCCGCCGATCACTTTAACCTTTCCGTCTTTATAGTTCTCCGTCCATTCAGCCGACAAAACATCAGGTAGCCCACCAAGCGGCCAGTCTTTATCGCCCCTCACCAGTTTTTGCAGGTCGCCCAGGGCTATGATCTTACCTCCGAAATAAGTATCCAGGTAATGCTTAATGTACCCATAGGTCTCCATGGCTTCGGCTTGCGTGATCTGTCGCGATGGCTGTCCCTGCAGCGTTTTGGAAAGATGAAGGTATGCCAGTAAGAAAATTGCAGCGCCTTTACTTTCTGCATCGCCCCGTTTATCCCAGTATTTAAATTCACTGATCAATTTTGAAAAAGGCAGCTGGTCATTTTCGTTCACATTGAACATACTATCTATTCCATACTGGTAATGCAGTTGCGCGGGTAATTGCCTGTCAAATTTCACTTGTTTAAATTGTTCAAAGCTTATTTTTTGTTCCTGCGGGAATATTTCTCTGAACCTGTAGCTTCGGTTATTGTTGTTTTGTTCCCAACCGTCGGCAGGAGGAAAAGCAGATGCAACCAGATTGTCATTCTTTCCGGTAGCAAAAAAGGGAGAGTGGTTGGTATTGTACAGGTATCCGCTACGCGGGTTGATATACTGGGGCAGTTCTCTGATGTCCCGGAAACGGGTCCAAAGGGTCGCTGATGTATTACCGGGAAGCGTGTGTTTCCAGTCGAAACCGGCATTACCATCCCTGACCGGTATCAAAGCGTTGTCAATATAAAATATCGTATCATAGCGGTCGGCATACATAATATTGAACATGGACAGTTCCTGTTTGTTCAACGCTTTGTAAAAGGAAGTAAAATTTGTTGCCTTGTCCATATGATACCATTGATCAAGTACCCCTATCCTCATGTTCGCACCAAGGCGGATGGAAAAGAATCCCTGTTTGTTTTTCATGGTTGCCCCGTAGTGGCTCCAATACAATTTTCTTTTTATATTGATAGGGATTCCCTTGATCCTGAGCTTGATTGTTTTGACCTCAAGGTTCGTCCACACATTGTCGAACTTATACTGCAATGGGTTATCGGGATTCATCTCCAGTTGGTACTCATCCATCCTGTCGCAATAATTCACGGTATGTGCCCAACCCAGGTTTTCATTCACGCCATGCAGTATACACGGAGCGCCTGCAAGCAATCCCCCGGTGATGTTCAATCCTTCCTCGCTGCAGAGGTGGGCTTCATAGAAAGCCTGGGGTCCCGTATTGGGTTGGTGGGCATTAATGAGCAGGAAGGGTTCGTTGATTGTAGTCTTACCCGCGTTCACAGCGACCGTATTGCTCCCTTTTTTATTTAATTCAGGGGCCTGCCATTCACTGTTATTGAATATCCGCAGCAGGGCAGCATCGGCACCGTTGAAGATAGTAAGAGCAAATACTGATGAGGCGATATAGTCTTTTAGTGTGACCGGGAATAATTTCTTAGTAATCAACTCATCGGGATGCCGCGTAGCATAGGCATTGATGCCCTGGACATATCCATCGATCAATTGCAGGAATTCAGGTGTAAGACTGTTCCATTTTTCTTCTGTGATCTCCCTGCAACGGAACAAGGCAAATGCATAATCACCTGCTGCTCCTTTCTTACCCATTACCCTTCCCATTAGTCCTTTGGCGGGTAGTTCCACTTCCTGGATACTTCTGAAATCATCCTCTGCGGCGGCCCAGGCCAGGCCATATGCCACTTCCTTGTCCGTTTTAGCAAAGATGTGTGGTATACCAAAGGAATCGCGTACAATGTCGATGGCAGCAGGATTTACAGGGGTCTGCGCAAAACATTTACCGCAAAACATCGTTATGACAAAGGCAAAGATGATCTTGTACATGGTGAAACAGAATATTTTATAGAAGTTGACCCTTACATGGGAGCTTAAAGATATAGGGTTAGAACGGCTCCTGCAAATGAGGATGCCTGTGATTCCTGGCCGGGGCGAAGAGATACGGTTGAACATTTTATGTTCAGTCTTCATGGGTGTTACAGTTTTCATAGACGTAACAGGTAACCATAAAATAATTTGCCTTAATTCCATATTATCGTTTACTTTGTATCTCAAAGTGCTTTTTATGAATCAGAATCAACCTATAGAAGACCTGCAGCACATTAAGCGGATGATGGAACGCAGTAGCCGATTCATCAGCCTGAGCGGGCTAAGTGGCATTGCTGCCGGTATATGTGCATTGGCAGGAGCCTGGATGGCCAGTGAAAAGATCCATTGCTGGGTAAATGGCGATTGCCAATTGAGCAGGTTAATCAACAATGCAGGCAGCGGCCTGCTCAATGAGCTATTCTGGATAGCGGCACTAACCTTTGTGGCAGCTTTTATGCTGGCTTTCTTCTTTACTTACCTGCGTTCCAAAAAGAACAGGACCCCCATTTGGGGGACTACTACATTACGCCTGTTCTGGAATACCCTTATACCCATTGCGGTAGGCGGCATCTTTCTGCTCCGGATGATGCAACTGGGCGAATACCAGCTGGTGCCACCGGGATGCCTCTTGTTCTATGGGCTGGCCCTGGTGAATGCAAGTAAATACACATTGAGTGAGATCAGGTATCTGGGCTATGGACAAATCCTGCTGGGCTTGTTCAACCTCTGGTTCATAGGCTATGGCCTGCAATGCTGGGCACTTGGCTTTGGCGTTTTTCATATTTTGTATGGTATCCTCATGTGGTGGAAATATGAACGAAAATAAACCGGCATCCACACCATGAAGAACCCGATAGAAAATCTTAACAAGGTATTTGACAGCAGGATCCGGCTGGGTATCATGAGTTCACTGATCGTGAATACATCTGTGAATTTCAATGAGCTCAAGGAACTGCTGGATATTACTGACGGTAACCTGGCCAGTCATTTAAAGACCCTGGAAGAAAGCTTATTTATAAAAGTTCAGAAGGGCTTTATAGGACGGAAGACGAATACCACTTATTCCATAACCAGGCCGGGAGAAAAAGCATTTAAGCAACATCTTGAAGCACTGGAAAAGATGATAGGTTCGGTAAAATAATTTTTTTGTATC
>JANYAL010000247.1 GCA_025361325.1 Bacteroidota bacterium | reverse complement strand
TGTTTGCCTTCTTTTCAGCATAACCACATCATCCAGTAGGCGGTTGGAACGGATGTACCGGTCAACGGATTGAATGATATTTCCTGATCCCTGCACACCCGCGTTATCTGCCGGCTTATCTTCATCCCGGGAAGATACCCTGGTTTGACCATACCACTTCGAATGTACCGGACCGTTATTATTTGAACCATTCTGATCTGCAGACACGTTTCCGGTATGGATGTTTCGGGACGATGAGATGCCGTTGTTATCAGCCAGGTCAGTTAAACTGGCCGGATGCTCTGCTGAAGTGTTGTTCTGATCCGTTCGCGGGGAACCGTTATTCCGGGAAGGGCCATTTTGCAGATCTATGGCCAATGATGCATCAGTTACCTTTTCTTTGGCAGAAGCGGATAAACCGGAACCTGTATGTGAATCTGCTTTATTATTTGAATTGTAATAGCCGATTAGGAGTAAAGTAATGACCAGGAGCAGGCTAACCGCAGCAGAAGGCCATTTACGGCCCGGGTGCAGATCGTTGTAGATGCTGTGCCATACACGTTTAGAGGGATACATCCTGAATTCATCAGACTTCTCCTTCAATAGCTGCTCAAACTCATCTGTATAATAATTTCTATCCATTATTCACACGAAGCATTTAGTTTCAGGGTTTTCAAAAATCGGATTTTAGATAATTAATATTTTCTACCTGGGTGCTACTGCACCGTACAATGCAGTTTTTTCCCTGGGTTTCTGAATGATCTTTTTCTTAATCAGGATTACTTCCAGCATCGACTTTGCCCGGGTATACTGGCTCCTGCTGGTGCTTTCCTCGATGTCCAGCAGGTTTGCGATCTCTTTGTGCGAAAACCCTTCAATGGCATACAGGTTCAATACGGTTCGGTAACCCAGTGGCAGCATCCGGATACATTCAACCACCTGCTTTGCCTGCATGATCGAAGGAATCATGTCTTCCTTGACATGAAGACTGGTCGCATGAATGATATCCACACTATTTGTAAACTTCTTATTCTTTTTCAGGATATTGATGCACGTATGCACCATGATCCTTCTGATCCATCCTTCCAATGCCCCTTCATTCCGGTACTGGTACATTTGTGTAAAGACCTTGATGAACCCTTCCTGCAACATATCCTCGGCGTCTTCCCTATTCCTGGCAAACCGGTAGCAAACGCCAAGCATCCTTGGGCTGAAACGGCTGTACAATGCCTCTTGTGCGGCGGCATTATTCTTCAGGCATCCGGCCAGCAATTGCTCTTCCGTCATAAAATGTGCTTGGTTTACCCTATAAATATAGACATTTTATATGGAAGCCATGCTGCATTCAGTCAAAAAAATTCAACAGCATTTCAACAATTTTCATATACACGAAAAAAATTAATTATTTGTAATTCATAGATTTATGCAAGGAAAGGGGTAACTGTGCAGAGATTCATTCACCTGTTTGAATAAGCACCACAAACTTGTTCGGGGAAATATCCTCCCTAGTTCCAGGCCAGGTTTTGTTTAGGTCTTCCACGGGAAGAGCCTATGATGTCATTGGGAAAACCTATGCAAGACCTAAACAAGAACAGGCTTAGGTGGTACATTAATTTTGTTCATTTTCCGCTTCTTCTGCCTTACTTATAGGATATCAACCAGTTGATCATCAATGCTAAACGTAAAATTTACATAAAAAAAATGAGCCCATGTACACTACAGGAGCTCATTGTAATAAAATCTGATGTTGAAATAAATAATAAATATAACCGGATGATCAGAAAGCTATGCTTTTTGCTTGATCACCAGGCTGTCTGGCGGGTTATTGGCCTTAATGGTATCCCTCACTGCATTGGCCCAATGGTTAATTGTCTCTTTTTGCTGGTCGTTCAGTACGGCGTTCTTGTGGATCCATAGATAGGAATTGAGGGGCATGCCGTCATCCTTGATCTCATCGATCACATCATTCAGCCTTTTATATTGTTTGGCGATCCGGTAGGAAGCGAATTCCGAGAAATTCAGAGCTCTTTTTCCATCTTTGATATGACTGTTCAGCCACCAGGCCGCCGGCTGCACTTCTGCATACCAGGGATATTTGGTGTTATTGCTGTGACAGTCGTAACAACTGGTTTGCAGTATATTCTGTACATC
>JANYAL010000244.1 GCA_025361325.1 Bacteroidota bacterium | reverse complement strand
GTTAAAAGTGAAAAGGTAAAGTAGGTTTTTCTGCAGGGCTATCAAGTAGGATTTAATTAATTAATTATTAAATCTTGCACCTTATAATGAGGGTCTTGAAAGATCAGGAATATGAATACCGTAATCCTGAAAATAATTTCCTTATTTGTTTTTGTATGCATAGTTTACAACGATTTTTCTATATATGATACTGAACGTTTCAGGTCTAACATAAAATAGAAGTTTTGTAAAAACCCGGGATTTTTTATATTCATCTTAAAAACAGAAACGTATGCGATCCAAGTCTTTCCTTTACTTGCTGCTCTTAGCCATTGGCTGTACTGGTACAAAGCGTGCGTCTATGTCATCCGGTCAATTGAATGGTATTTGGGTTCCGGTAAAACAGGAATTCGCCGGTGCTGCAATGCCTCCTGCAGTTTATGCGAAACAACAGCTCATCATCAGGGACAATATTTATATATTCAATGCCGAGTCGGAGGACAAGGGAAAATTGCAGTATAGGGATGGTAAAATGGATATTTATGGCAGGGAAGGGGTCAATAAAGGAAAACATTTCACTACCATCTATAAACTCGAAAACGGGGAACTTACCGTCTGTTATGACCTATCGGGGAAGACCTACCCGGAATCCTATGATACCAAGGGGAAACCGATGTTCTTCCTGTCGGTGTACAGGAAGAAGTGACTAGCTTATTTCAGGATGGAATTGATCTTCGCCAATTCTTCTTCAGTAAATGAATAATTATCCAGGCAGCGGATGGAATCAAGTACCTGTTCCGGTCTGCTGGCACCTATGAGTACCGATGTGATGCGTTTGTCTTTCAGTATCCAGGCCAAAGCCATCTGGGCCAGGTTTTGTCCGCGTTGTTCAGCCAGCACGTTCAGCTGCCGGGCTTTACCAATTTTCTCTTCCGTTAGCTGAACTTCCTCGATGGCCCCGTTTCCCCGGTGGCTGTTAGCCCTGGAATCTGCGGGTATCCCATGCAGGTACTTATTGGTGAGTATGCCTTGTGCGAGCGGAGAAAAAGCGATGCAGCCCACACCATTTTCTTCCAGTACGTCCAGCAAACCATCCTCCACCCAGCGCTCGAACATGGAATATTTGGGCTGGTGTATCAGGCAGGGTGTACCCATTTGTTTCAATATGCGAAATGCACGGGCTGCCTCTTCTGGCTTATAGCTTGAAATGCCAATGTACAATACTTTTCCCTGTCGTACCATCCCGTCAAGGGTTGCTAATGTTTCTTCCAGTGGTGTATTGGGATCGGGTCGATGATGATAGAAGATATCCATGTAGTCAAGCCCCATTCTTTTCAGGCTCTGGTCCAGACTTGCCACCAGGTATTTCTTTGAGCCCCAGTCGCCATAAGGCCCAGGCCACATGCCCCATCCGGCCTTGCTGGAAATGACCAGTTCATCCCGGTAGGGGATGAAGTTCGCTTTGAATATCTTCCCGAAATTCTCTTCCGCCGACCCTGGAGGCGGACCGTAATTATTGGCCAGATCGAAATGGGTGATGCCATGGTTGAAAGCCATTCGCAATATCGCTGCAGCATTCTCCTGCGGATCGATATGTCCGAAATTGTGCCATAGCCCCAGTGAGATGGCAGGTAATTTTAGTCCGCTGTTCCCGCAACGGCGATATTCCATGGACTGGTAGCGCTGGTCATTGGCCTGGTATTGCATTTGAAAGGTGTTTATGGATAGAAACGAAAGGTTATTGAGAAAAGTGATCAACCTCCCAAATATATCAAATAAACAAGTGCCTGAAATATCCTTATTGGAATTTTCTTACTTTAAATCAGCACATGAAGAAACCTTAAAAGGCCCGGATGGGCAATTTATAATGACCTGGCTAAAACCACAAATCCGGAAAAAGAAAAGTCTTTGTTTTAAACCTGAGAGATGAAGTACTATAATTTAACCAGTTTGCCTTTGCTTTCAACACCGTTTACCAATATCTTGTACCAGTAAATACCCTTGGCAGCCGTACTGATGTTTAAATGATTCATATTTTTAAAGAGGCCCACCTGTTGGCCCTGGGCATTGGTTACCTCAATTTCGTTTACTGTAAGGCTTTGGCCATTTTGTAAAAAATTAAATCTGCCATTTGAAGGATTGGGGTAAACAACAGGTGAAACAGGTAATTCCTTCAGTTTGGAAGTAGCTGAACATGCATTTTTGTCTGTTAAAAAGTTCTTATCATCGCCCAGGCGTTTGGAATTACTGCATTCCTTGCCGTTATATAGGGTAACTATGGTGTTGGGAGAACCAGTACCCTGCAGATCAACCACCGCCTGATTTTCAATAATAGTGATCTTTACCGAGTCATTGATCACCCATTTAAAATCTCCCTTGCCGGCAGTAGCGGTAAGCCGGGTGATACAGTTTCCTTTGTTATTCTGAACGGAGACTATAAAATCAGCATTACTACATACAACATTTTCCCGGGCATACCACTGTACATTGCTTATATTACAAAAGCACAAGCGGTATTGCTCAAGTACCTGCACTTGCCAAAATGTACCACTGCCTCCTGCCGGTACTTCTATATAAAACAAAGCAGAATCTGTAGGGGTTACAAGATGAGGTAGTAAGATAAATCCACTATTATCTTTTATAACAAAGGCCTTGCTGATGTGCTCTGCTGATGCAAAACCCGTAACGCCGGAGTTAGAATTATTGACAGCGAAGTATACTTTATTAATGCCCTTCGGTACATAAAAATAACCTGGGGCGCTTAAGGGGCTGGCTGTATAATTTTCTGTAACATCCCCAATGAATGGACCATTCTTATAAAAATAATTACCATTGGTTGAAATGGACAGGTCAACTACGGATTTGAATTTAGTAACTACAGATAATATATAAATTCCTGCATTGGGTAAACTAACAGTTATTTTGCCTTCGCCTGATGTATTATCTATCGAAAAATCTTTAATTACCTGCAGTGAATGGATAGCTGATTCAACAGTAAAATTTATATATCCCTTACCCGATATATTAAAATGTGGTGTGTATTGTATGCTGAAACTGCCAGCGGCGGGGGCATCAATATAAAATTCTTTGCGGTTTGAATAATCGACACCATTTGTGTAACTGATCTGCACCTTAATATCATTAAGAGGCTTGAGGTTATTTTTAGTTATCTGATCTTTTATAAAAGCGGCATCTTCAAACCGGTAATTATCAACCAGGTTGCTTTCCAGGGCGATATCCTGTAAAAAATATTGCTCTATCTCAGCAGTAGTAATTAGTGGCAGGTTGCCATTTTGATATGCTGTTCCGTTTACTACATTATATTGGTTGTAAAAGTCGCTGTTAGCCGGATAACGGCGTACAATATCAAGGATCAAAAAATAACTGTTTACCAGTTGCATCCTGTTTATTTTGGCAAGGTATGTACAAATGGCAGCGGCTTTATCTGCTTTGGCATTATCATTTCTCTGGTCACACACCCAATTAAAATAAAGGATCATGTAATGCTGGTAAGCCTTCAATTCCTGTATCCTTGCTTTTACCAAAGGCGTTGCATTTTGTGTTTGCTGTTCCGCTTCTTTGATCAGTTGGATATAGAGGGGAAGTTTGTATTTATTATCGTACATGAAATTATACGTTGTCACTGTCTTATCATCGCTCCAGTACTGCAATAACCTGTACATGCTGTTAGCCGCATTATCAAACAATTTATTACAGAACCGGTGCAGCGTACTGTCTACCGGAATATTATCTTTTAAAAAACTGTTGGCTGCCAATAAAAATGGCAGACTGGCAAATTTAGCAGGTGAAGCCTCCCAGGTGATACCCTGGCTTTTATTGTCCTTTGTTCTTTGCAATGCTGCAGTAAGGTCATTAAGATAAAACATCGGCGTTTCACCACCCCACTGGGGAATATTCAGGTAATGATACTCCGAAATATGTTTTGTTGTATGATACCATCGGTTCAACAATCCTTTAGCACTGGTCTCATATTGAAAAGAAGTTGATATTACCTGTACATCAATACTGCTGTTTATGGAAATACCGGGTGAAGGGATATCGGCATGTTTTGAATAAGCATATAATTGAAAACGTTTGCCGGAGTATAACCCGTTTATTTTTTGTGCCGTTGCATTGGCTAAAATAAACTGTTGGTCACTTTCTTTTGGATAATCTACACTGCTGCAGATACCATTATCTTTTGAATTACCCCATTTTGCACCATCGGGTACTTCAATTCCTATATGGCTGCTATAATAATTGAAATTGCGATAATAATTAGCATATAATGCGGTATTGCTGAAAATGATATTTTTCCACTGGGTGTATTGGTGTTCAATGGTATTACTCCACAACGCTGTGGAGGCCATATTGTTTATATCTGGTACAGATTGTGCAGAGGCCTGCCTTGAACCATCCACGCAGGCCACATAACAGGGATTATTTTGTAATGCAGTCAAATAGTCCCCGGTCATCAGATCCCCTCTATGCCCGGAAAAGGCGTATTCGCCTGTCATACCATTGCGGCGCTGGTATAATGCCCACCCATGGCCATTTTCGCTATTATATGTATCCCAGGAATAATCCGCTTTATTATCCATGGCCCAACGGTTACATCCTCCGCTAATTGTCCAGGTTTTGTATTTATAATCACATTGGTATGTAGTGCTTATGGCTTTATAGGGGGTAGTTAATGAGGGAACTATTTCCCAGATACTGCCAGGCTGATAAAAAAGAAAACCACATTGCTGCAGGTATTGATACACACCAAAAATGAGTCCATTATCCTGGGCTGCGTTGAAGGTTATGTAGCTTGTACCATCGCTTTCTACAAGGCAAGTCTGGTTTCCTGAAATACTTGAATCATATATAAACACAATGCCTTTTACGGGCATATTTGCATATTCCTGGGTAATAAAATGGCTGCCGCTAATAGCTTTTTGCAGCAACATGGCCATGTCTTCAGCAGTTGTTTTAAGTAATAGTGATGAATGAGCCGGGTAATAAACAGTTTGCGCGTTTGCAGTAAACATGCAAAAACACAGTACCCAAACAGTAATGTTTAAGCGAATGAACGCCATAGTTTAATTTTGAAAGAATTAAAAACTATGGTTCCATCACAGAACGAAGAGGATTTGTGGTTTTGTTACTCTTTGGTAAGGAAACGTAAGGAGATAATTATATTATCACCTGTTTAGATGGGGATACGTAAAGATAGTATTTTATTTTATAGAACAAAAAAATTAAGCTCTTTTTCCGGATATTTTTCTCCTGCATTACTTTGTATAGTGGCATCGGCAAGTTGTAATAGTCAATGCAAGTCCTGCTTCAGCAATAATATACCTGTCTTTTTACCTGCCCATCACCATTGGCGAGCTGCGTGGAAAAAGGGGTAAAGGAGGCCTGTTTCGTACGACCGTCCTGAATATTTGTAACGATCGTAAGCCATTTAACCCTTCCGGTAAATTATTAATATCGTTTTCATCCATATTACTGAGCTGATATAACACTGCACCAACAAACGCATCGCCCGCACCAGTTGTATC
>JANYAL010000236.1 GCA_025361325.1 Bacteroidota bacterium | reverse complement strand
TAGTAGGAGGAGACGGTACGGTGAATTATTTCCTGAACCATTACAGGGATATTGGACTCCCGCTGGTGTTTTTTAAAGGTGGGACTTGAAATTATTTTTCCTGGAAATTGTATGGTGATATCAGTTTGCCAGAACAACTGGGAAAAGTATTATCTGCAAAACCCAAAAAGGTGGATGCAGCCAGTTGTAATGGTCAGATATACGCGAACAGTCTGGGCATAGGTTTCGACGGTGAAGTACTACAGTCAATGGGTAGCATAGGTTGGATGGGTGGTCACTTCAGCTACCTGTGGGTGGTATTGTGGAAGATATTCTCATTCAGGTAGAATAGTTTTATCATATCAACTGGGGACAAAATTTTCGCTGATAAATATTTACTGGTGATCATTAATAATTCATCAAGAACAGGTGGTGGTTTCATGGTGGCACCGGGTGCTGCCATTGATGACAGTAAATCGGACATGGTTTTTGCAGGGCATTACCGGTATTAAAAAGACTACGCTTTCTGCCAGTTATAGAAAAGGGTAAGCATTTACAGCTGCCCTTCGTTGATTTCAGTATGATGCACCCCAAATTTAGGACAGGTAGTTAAGATATAATTTTTTAATCTTAAATTACCAGTTATGACAAAGAAAAGCAGGCGTAAATTCAGCGCAGAATTCAAATCCAAAGTTGTTTTAGAAGCACTCAAAGACCGCATTACCATCGAGGAGTTGGCCCGCAAGCATGAGCTTCACCCCACACAGATCAATACCTGGAAAAGAGAGGCTATAGCGAATATGCCTTCAGTTTTTAGTGGGGACAAATCCGAAGGGCAGGTGGATATTGAGCAGCAAACGGAGAAGTTGTATGCCCAGATCGGGCAGCTGAAGGTGGAAAATGACTTTCTTAAAAAAAAGCTCTTTTAAGGCCTTTAGATGAGCGACGAACAATGATTGACAGACAAAATAGTTCTTTGAGTATGGCAGGCCGTGCCGGATTTTACAAATACACCGAAGCGGATTGTATTATCAGCCCCACAGTGAAAGCGAGGAAAATATGATCATCATGCGCTTGCTGGATGAGCAGTATTTTATAACGCCGTTTTACGGTGTAAGAAAACTGACTGTCTGGCTAAAGGGGTTGGGCTATGAGATCAACCGCAAGCGGGTAAAACGGTTAATGGAGTTAATGGGATGGCAAACCATCTACCGACGGCCCAATACGAGCAAGCCAAACAAGCAGAACCGGATCTATCCTTATATGCTGAAGGGCCTGGAGATCAACCTGCCTAATCAGGTTTGGGCCATGGACATCACCTATGTGCCCATGCGGCGGGGATTTATGTACCTCTGCGCTGTGATAGACCTGCACACCCGTTTTGTTTTGAACTTGGGAGTCAGCAATACGATGACTGCAGACTGGTGCACCGATGTGATAAGGGAAGCAATGGAAAAATATGGTAAGCCTGGAATTATTAATACAGACCAGGGCAGCCAGTTTACCAGCGATGAGTTCACAGGGCTATTACTAGGCAATGAAATAAGCATCAGCATGGACGGAAAAGGGAGGGCGATTGATAATATTTTTGTTGAACGGTTATGGCGGTCTGTTAAATATGAACACATTTATCTACACTGTGCGGAAGATGGAGTAGAACTGTACGAGGGATTGAAAAATTATTTTGAATTTTATAACACAGAACGGCCACATCAATCGCTGGAGTATCAATCACCTGCATCATGGTATTTAAAGGCTGCCTGATGCGAAGGCTGGAACAGAAGAGCTTATCCACATATTCACGTGGATAGTAAAAGAAAAGAAAAAAAGAAGCAAAAAAAGAAAAGAAAGGTAGTAGTAGTAATAGTAGTTCTTTATACCTTAACAAATACAATTACTTGCCCTACAATTGGGGTACATCATAGTGATTAAACATTTTGTAGCCAAATTACCATATACATACACACTAGTTGCCCTTTGGCAGGCTCCCAAAGCGAAAACAATACTCTGCTAAACTGAAGCTTTTTACCTGCTCATGCCAGATTTGATCTATTTTTTTTAAGGTGGGCTTGTTTTCATATGATCTTTGAAATCTTAGATAGGTAAATTCAGGTACATA
>JANYAL010000209.1 GCA_025361325.1 Bacteroidota bacterium | reverse complement strand
GAATTTTTTTACGGGCACAGCACCGGCAGTTTCAGTTAAAAAGGCAAGTTCCTGATTAACTAAGGTTTAGATTATTGAGTTACAAATGTCAAAACAAACTTACTCCTTTTGGAATTTAGTATTATTTTGGGATATGATTGAACCTCTCCCAGGTATCTTATTGATAGCTGAACCATTTTTAAAGGACCCAAATTTTATCCGGACGGTTGTTTTTTTATGTGAACATAAGGAAGAAGGAAGTTTTGGCTTTGTACTGAATAAACTATTTGAACAAACACTTGATAAACTGATACTTAAACTGGAGGGCCATCATTTTCCTGTTTATTATGGTGGGCCTGTACAACTGGATACAATACATTTTCTGCACCAGTATCCCGACCTGATCCCTGGTTCTTTTAAAGTATGCGATAACATATATTGGGGAGGAGATTTTGAAACCGTGAAAGCACTTATAAAATCTGGCAGAATTGACCATAATAAAATCAAATTCTTCATCGGTTACAGCGGGTGGGGATATGGACAGTTAAATACTGAATTACAAGAAAAAAATTGGCTGCCAGTCACAGCAACAGAAAATCTTGTCTTCAAGACAAGTTCTACTGAGGTTTGGAAACGAAGTTTATTCCTGAAAGGTGGCGAATATGAAATGCTTGTGAATTTTCCTATCGATCCGCAATTGAATTAAATCGTGAATACTATCTTCAGTTATGATCATAAGTATGTATTCCTTTCAAATTAGCATAGTATGCCATTTACAGAAAGCTTATAAATTCATGACACTAAAAACCCACTCTTGCTATACCGCCTTTTGAAAATACCTGCAAAATTTGCATTTTGGATATACTGCAGAAAAATTAAAGTGAATAATAGCGCACTTTTTAATAACCCCGGCCCATTGCTCATTGCATCGAATCATCCCAATTCATTTTTAGACGCTATAATATTAGCTACACTATTCAAACAACCTGTCCATTCCCTGGCCAGAGGTGATGCTTTTACTAATAAAATTAATTCCCGGCTTCTTACTTCTTTACTTATGCTCCCGGTATACCGGATCACCGAAGGCGCCGAAAACCTTGAACATAATTATATGACCTTTGAAAAATGTAAGCAGATATTCAAACAAAAAGGCCTTGTATTAATTTTCAGTGAAGGAAGATGCGTCAATGAATGGCATTTACGGCGCCTGAAAAAAGGAACTGCAAGATTAGCCATCAGCGCGTGGAATGAAGGCATTCCGCTGAAAGTGTTGCCGGTAGGTATCAACTACAATTCCTTTTCCGTTTTTGGAAAAAATATCCAATTGAATTTCGGTAACCCTATTACATCAGAATATTTTGATGCAAATAATACCCACGGAAAAAGCATAAGTGATTTCAATATCATTTTGGAGCAACAGCTGAAGGATCTCGTCATTGAAGCAGATAAACAGGATCAAATAACCATCCGGGAGAAATTCTATGCACCGCAATCTTTATTCAAAAGAACTATACTATTCTTTCCTTCTATATTGGGTTGGTTATTTCATTTCGCTTTTTTCCTTCCACTCAAGAATTTTGCCTGGAAAAGAGCGGCCCACAATGACCATTATGATTCAGTCATGATCGGCCTGTTATTCATACTTTACCCCTTTTATCTATTGCTTATAAGCTTTCTGTGTTTCATCCTGTTTAGGCACTTGTACTGGATCCTTGTTTTTCCCATTCTCCCTTTTTTCGCATGGAGTCATGTGCAGCTAAAGGACCAATTTTGAAACATAAGCCATACAGGTGATCGTGTCTTACAAAAAAAAATCCTTGCTTTTAGTATGGATCGGGATATTACCTATAACAGGCAGGTATCAATTTTCATTTGCACCTTCTACCAGCACAGTTGTCTTATTATTGATCACCTCAACAAAACCACTTTGTATGGTGTAAGAAGTTGTTGTATTCATATCGACAAGAATTTTTAACTTGCCTTCTTTTAAAGCACTTACCAGTGGAGCATGTTTATCAAGCACCTCAAAAAGACCTGAAATACCCGGTAACTGAACACCATATACGTCACCGCTGAAAATCTTTTGTTCGGGAGTCAATATTTCTAATGTCATATGTAACAGTTTCTTATTTGGGCTTCCCAATGACCTGCAAAAAAACAATCCCAATTCAATAATAAGTCAATTATGCCTGTGCGGCGGCCATCAGTTTCTTGCCTTTTTCAATGGCATCTTCCAATGTACCTACCAGATTGAATGCTGCTTCAGGATATTCATCCACTTCACCATCCATGATGGAATTGAATCCGCGTATTGTATCTTCAATCGGAACCAATACACCCTTTAGCCCGGTGAACTGTTCTGCGACAAAGAAGGGCTGAGAAAGAAAACGCTGTACCTTTCTTGCCCTTGAAACCACCAGCTTGTCATCATCACTCAATTCATCAAGACCCAGGATGGCTATGATATCCTGCAATTCCTTATAGCGTTGCAGTATGAGTTTCACCCGATTGGCGCAATTATAATGTTCATCACCAACGATCAGTGGTGTAAGTATCCTGGAAGTGGAGTCCAAAGGATCTACGGCAGGATATATACCCAGATCAGCGATCTTACGGCTCAATACCGTAGTTGCATCCAGGTGGGCAAATGTAGTTGCCGGTGCAGGATCAGTAAGATCATCTGCGGGTACATACACGGCCTGAACAGATGTAATGGACCCGTTTTTCGTTGAGGTGATCCTTTCCTGCATCAACCCCATTTCAGTGGCAAGTGTTGGCTGATAACCCACTGCAGAAGGCATACGGCCCAGTAATGCTGAAACCTCAGAACCCGCCTGTGTAAAACGAAAGATATTATCAACAAAGAATAAAATGTCTTTCCCCTGCCCCTGGCCATCTCCGTCACGGAAATATTCAGCGACCGTCAATCCGCTTAGCGCCACACGTGCCCTGGCTCCAGGGGGTTCATTCATTTGCCCAAACACAAACGTTGCCTTGGATTCTTTCAGGTCATCCATATTCACGGCATTCAGATCCCACCCTCCTTCTTCCATACTATGCTTGAACTTTTCTCCATAGTTCATAATACCTGCTTCAATCATTTCACGCATCAGGTCATTTCCTTCCCTCGTACGCTCACCTACCCCTGCAAATACCGACACCCCGCTGTAAGCTTTTGCGATATTGTTGATCAACTCCTGGATCAATACCGTTTTACCAACACCTGCACCTCCGAAAAGACCGATCTTGCCACCTTTTGCATATGGCTCAATAAGGTCTATGACCTTAATACCTGTATACAGGATCTCATTGGCAGTACTCAGGTCTTCAAACAAGGGTGGCTTTGCGTGAATAGGCCTTCCGTTCACTTTACTTACCTGTGGCAGACCATCGATCGCATCGCCGGTAACATTGAACAGACGCCCTTTTATAGCATCCCCTACAGGCATTGCTATAGGCTTGCCGGTATCAGTTACCAGTGCCCCCCTTACCAAACCTTCCGTGCCATCCATGGCAATGGTTCGCACACTGTCTTCACCCAGATGTTGCTGTACTTCAAGTACTAAGGTGTCCCCGTTCTCCCGAATTATTTCCAGTGAATTCAGGATCTCCGGAAGTTTTCCGTTACTGTCAAACTGTACATCAACAACTGCTCCGATAATTGATTTTACTTTACCCGTATTGGCCATAATCATTATTTAAAATAAAAGGTCGATTTTTGAGCCGCAAAGGTAAGGTTTGAGGACTGGATTTAAAAATCAGGGGAGGATTTTTTTATACCAGATCTTTATAACTGCAGTTCTGAAATGATCTTTGAATCAGCACATAAAATATATTCATAATAAAGGCCCCGTCAATTCAGAGCAATTTGAATAGAAAAGCAGCTAAAACTCCCCCAATGACAGGGCCCATAACCGGGATCCAACTGTATGCCCAATCACTATCCCGCTTGTTTCTAATGGGCAAAATGGCATGCATGATACGGGGACCAAGGTCCCTGGCCGGGTTAATGGCATAGCCGGTTGGGCCACCCAGACTTAACCCAATTCCCAAAACGAGTAACGCAACCGGCAGCGCATCCAGGGCACCTAATTTTACCTCAGCCCCGGTTATGAAAAGAATGCCCAGTATGAGTGCAAAAGTGCCAATGATCTCGGAGGCCACGTTAAAGTAGGTATTGGAAATAGCGGGACTGGTACAGAATACCGCCAGTTTTGCATCAGCATCGTCAGTCTGGTCAAAATGCTTATTATAGGCAACCCATACTAAAAACGCGCCGATCATAGCACCTGCGAACTGCCCGGCAATATAAAGCGGCACATTTTCCCAATTGAACTTTCCAATGATCGCCAGTGCAATCGTAACAGCCGGGTTCAGGTGAGCCCCACTGTGTGCTGCAGATATGTAAACACCCACAAATACAGCTATCGCCCAGCCAAATGTTATTACAATCCACCCGCTGTTATTGCCCTTTGTTTTGTTCAGCACTACATTGGCAACTACTCCATCACCCAATAAGATCAAGAAAGCGGTACCTATCAGTTCAAATAAGAAATTATTCATACAAGCAGGTTTAATTGGTTTTGGTAATATACATCCTTATTTTATTTGTCCTGGGCCCAGGCAATAGCCGATCCAACAGCACGTTGCCATCCTCCAGACAGAACATTTCTCTCTGTTTCGTCCATAGCCGGTTCAAATGCTTTGGCTTCTTTCCATTGGTCGCGTATCTCATCTATGCTTTTCCAGAATCCAACAGCCAGACCGGCCAGGTAGGCAGCACCCAATGCGGTTGTTTCTGTAATTTCCGGCAGTACCACTTTTGTGTCCAGAATATCCGCCTGGAACTGCATCAGCAGGTCATTTGCTGTAGCTCCGCCATCTACCCTTAACTCTTGTATTGAAATACCCGAATCGGCATTCATTGCTTTCAATACATCCATGGTCTGGTAGGCAATACTTTCTAAAGCAGCCCTTGCAATATGTGATGCTGTGGTACCCCGGGTTATTCCAACAATAGTTCCCCGTGCGTCCTGATTCCAGTGAGGTGCACCCAAGCCGGTGAATGCCGGTACCAGGTATACACCTTCGTTACTGCTCACTTTTGCCGCAAGCGCCTCCACTTCCGATGCATGATGAATGATCTCCAGCCCATCCCTTAACCATTGTACCACAGCACCAGCAATGAACACGCTTCCTTCCAGCGCATAATGCGTGATGCCATTTATTTTCCAGGCAATAGTGGTGAGTAAATTATGGGTAGACCTCACTGGTCTATTGCCTGTATTCATGAGCATGAAACAACCCGTGCCATAGGTATTTTTGACCATACCCGGCTGAATACACATTTGCCCGAAAAGGGCAGCCTGCTGATCACCAGCTATTCCGGCAATAGGAATATGATGTGATGTTAGAATATTCTGCGTGGTGCCATACACTTCACTGCTGCTGCGTATCTGAGGCAGCATATTACCCGGGATATCGAATATTTTTTCCAGCTCGCCATCCCATTGCTGGGTATGGATATTGCATAACATGGTCCGGGATGCATTGGAAACATCCGTAACATGGATCTGCCCCCTGGTCAGGTTCCATACCAGCCAACTGTCGATAGTGCCAAAACACAACTCGCCTTTTACAGCCCTGCTCCTTGCCCCATCTACATGATCCAATATCCATCTTAATTTGGTAGCTGAAAAATAGGAATCCAGTATCAGCCCTGTCTTATCAAGAATGATCTTATCCAGTCCTTTTTCTCTTAATACATCGCAAAAAGAAGAAGTTCGCTTGTCCTGCCAAACTATGGCATTATAAATCGGTTTTCCTGTTGCCCTGTCCCAAACCACCGTGGTCTCCCGCTGGTTGGTAATCCCAATGGCAGCAATATCTTCAAGCGACAGTCCTGCCTGGCTAATGGCTTCTGTGGCTACCCCCAGCTGTGTACTCCAGATCTCATTGGCATCATGTTCCACCCATCCCGGCTGAGGGAAGTACTGGGTGAATTCTTTTTGTGCAGTAGCGATCACCGCACCTTCCCGGTTAAAAATGATGGCACGGGAACTGGTGGTACCCTGGTCCAGTGCAAGTATGTATTGCTGCATGATCTCAATTTTGTTCTGAAGATAAATGAAACCGCTCGCATTTCAATTAATGCCCGAAACAGGTGTTGGAAGAAATAAGGACCGGGTGTGGATGCACACTTTTTGCAGAGAAATACATGGAATTGTAGCTTCCATTTTTTCAACTGCACCGCCAGCCTTACAAAAGAAATCAAGTTTTAGCGAGGTACATGTTTCCTGTTCATCAGCGTATTCAGTAACCTGATAAGGGCTGATAAAATAAATATCCCGCCCAGTATGGCTACTATGGAAGGGCCTGCAGGAAAATCGTATTTAAAGGAGAAATTCAATCCAAAGAAACCGGCGAGGACACTCATGATAATAGCCAGTATAATTACCAAGGTCTTATTCTTAGTGATCATAATAGCCGAAACTGCCGGTATGATGAGGTACGAGAAGACCGGTATAACTCCATTTATCTTCACTGCAAAAACAATGGCAAGGCCAATCGATATATAAAAAAGAAAATTCCAGATATTGAAAATGCCGACGAGGTGATTTTCTCCATTCTCAAAAGACTCTGTAAGTGCAAAGAATTTGCGGGCAAACACCAAGTGCATCAATGCTATCGCGCCGAAGACAATACCTACAGTGGCAATCTGTTGCCAGCTGATGGAAAGTATATTGCCAAACAATACTTCCTGGATATCAGAATCGCCATGTGGTGTTTTTGAGATGAACAGGACCGTCAATGCCGATGCAAAAGCGTATAATATGCCGATGATGGCCTCCTGTTTGAGACGTTTATCACGGATATTGATGAATGACATCAGCAACGCACCTACCAGGGTGAATATCAGCGGGATGGAAGTTAGCCCCGTGCCAATAAAAGCAGCAAAGGCAACACCCAGTGAAGATATCTGTCCTAATGCCAGGTCTACAAAAACGATTCCCCGCCCCACCACATGAACACCCAGGTATGATAACAATATGCCAGTAATAGCCGCGGCTGCAAAAGCCTGAACCATAAAGGGTAATTGAAACATTTCAAACATAACAACGAATTGGTTTTAATTAAATACTCATTTCAATACAGTGATTAACTGGTTGATATCATAATCAAAAAGGTCGAAATAATCCTTTACCTGGTCGAAAGCATTCACCGAGGTGGCCAAAGTTAGGGTTTTAACACCAGTTTGTTTGGCCACCACATCAGATGAAGAAGTAGTGAAATAAGGGGAGGAGATGATGACCTTTATCTTGTTTGCTGTTACTTCCCGGATGACCTTTACCAGCTGGGAAGGAGAAGGCGGAATGCCGGGTTTGGGTTCCATGAAATCAACGATCTCCAGGCCAAACCTCCGCTCAAAATAACACCATTCATTGTGATAGGCAATGATCTTCGCTCCCCTATAAGGTGCCATCTTTGCCTGCCACTCCACCAGCTTATTGTTGATCTTTATAAAAAAAGCCTGAAGGTTGTTCTCATAAAATGCTTTGTTTTCCGGATCAATACGCTCCAGCCCGTCAGCAATATTCCTGGCAATGACCTTACCGTTCAGGGGGTCCAGCCAATAATGAGGATTACCATAGATATGAATGTCTCCTTCCCCCCTGTTCAATGCCGTTGGAACCTGCAGTAATCCCACACCTTCCGAAGCATCTACATACCCGGGTGAACCTTTCTGAATCCTGGAATTCCTTGAGCTGCTCAGTAGCTGAGGCGACCACCCGGTTTCCAGGTCCAGA
>JANYAL010000196.1 GCA_025361325.1 Bacteroidota bacterium | reverse complement strand
AACAAAAAAAGATGTCCGTCAGAGCACAAAACGCAATGAACGCAACCGCTACTACGGTAAAACGACCCGTAATGCCATTCGCGACCTGAAAGCAAGTGATAAAACAGTAGCAATAGATCAATTGCCAAAAGTGGCTTCCATGATCGATAAACTTGCTAAAAGAGGTACCATTCATAAGAATAAGGCAGCTAACCTGAAAAGGAAACTAGCCAATCGCGTGAATGCACTAGCTAAATAACACTCAGTAAGGTTATAAATGATTTCTAAGGGTAGCAGGAATGCGCCCTTTTTCTTTTATAAAAATGGCGTTGTTTTACCTGAAAATTAATGTAGCTTGAATAAAAAATAGTAGAAGTAATGAGGAAATTAACACTCGCAGCTATAACCCTTAGCATTTTTTATTTTTCCAAGGCGCAGCAATGCCGTTTTGAAAAAAGTGATGGAAAGGAAAGTGCCACCTATTTTGAGGCGATCAATTGGTACAGGAACCTGGACAAGTTATCTACGCAGGTTCTGATAAAGGAAATGGGAATGTCTGATGCCGGGTATCCCATTCATCTGGTGCTGGTCAGCAAGGATGGAAAATTCGACCCTGTACAATGGCATAAGCAAAAAAAGGTTGTCATACTTGTGAATAATGGAATTCACCCGGGAGAACCGGATGGAATTGATGCCAGTATGCTCTTTGTGCGGGATCTGGTGTCCAAAAAAATAATACAGCCTGATAATATTGCATTGGCATTCATTCCGGTATACAATATAGGCGGATGTCTGAACAGGAATTCCTTCTCCAGGGCTAACCAGAATGGACCATTAGAATATGGGTTCCGCGGTAATTCACAAAACCTTGATTTAAATCGGGATTTCACAAAATGCGATAGTAAAGAAGCTAAATCATTTGCACTGATCTTTCATTGGCTGGATCCTGATATTTTAATAGACAACCATGTGAGTGATGGTGCAGATTACCAACATACCATGACCATGCTTACAACTCAGTATGATAAACTTGGGCCAGTTCTTGGCACCTGGCTGAAAGCAAAATTCGAACCGCAACTATATGCGGGGATGATGGATAAAAAATGGGAAATGGTGCCTTATGTGAATTTTGAGACCGCCAGTCCAGATAAGGGAATGGAAATGTTTTATGACCCTCCAAGGTATTCCTCAGGGTATGCAGCTTTATTCCAGAGTATTGGTTTTGTGCCTGAAACACATATGCTTAAACCTTTCAAGGATAGGGTGCTTTCCACTTATGCCTTTATGCAAACGGTCATGGAAAAGGCATCGGCAAATGCCAGGGAACTGATAGTTAGCAGGAATAACGCCAAATCCAAAGCATTAAAACAATATTGGTGGCCAATGACCTGGAAGGGAGACAGCACCAAATTCTCCATGATCACATTCAAGGGATATGAACAGACGTATAAAGCAAGCGATGCCACCGGATTGCAACGAATGTATTATGACCATGGGAAACCATTTACCAAACAGGTCAGGTTCTTCAATGTTTTCACGCCAGGAGATATTGTTTCCAGTCCGGACGCTTACCTCATTCCACAGGGATGGCATGAAGTCATCGATTTGCTTAAATTAAATAATGTCAACATGGCTCCGTTGAAAAATGATACCATTATTGATGTCGGGGCTTATCATATCGATGATTATAAATCCCTGCTGCGCCCCTATGAGAAGCATCATAAAAATTCTGGGGTTAAGGTTACACTGTTAAAACAGAAGATCAGGTTTTTAAAAGGCGATATGATAGTTCCTACCAACCAACCTTCGAAAAGATATATCATTGAGATGATGGAACCCACAGGTGATGACAGTTTCTTTGCCTGGAATTTCTTTGACGCCATATTGCAGCAAAAGGAGGGGTACAGCGAATACCGCTGGGATGACCTGGCGGCCCAGGTGCTGAGGAAAGATACTGTCCTGAAAAAAAAATTAGAGGAAAAAAAGATCACGGATCCAAAATTTGCCACAAACAGTGCAGCACAGCTAGATTTTATCTATAGGAATTCCCCTTATTACGAACCCGGACATAACCGTTACCCTGTTTATCGGATCAACTGATAAAATCGCTTTCATATTTTAAAAATTTATTACCTATCAGATCTGGAACAAAGATTTGAAGAATATCCTTTTTAAAGTTTCACAAACCTTTAAACCATTAGAATTTCTTCCCAATAATTCCTTACCTTTGCTGCCCGCTCAAAAAACGGGATAAACAATATTTTTTAACAATAATCAATCAGGGAAATGAACAACTATGAATTGATGGTGATTTTTACCCCTGTGCTGTCTGAGGAAGAATTCAAATCCGCTCAGAAAAAATATGCCGACCTCGTTATAGAAAACGGTGGTGAGGTATTGCACTCCAATCCCTGGGGACTAAAATCACTGGCCTATCCCATTGCTAAAAAGACCACTGGTCTGTATTGGGTAATGGAGTATAAAGCGCCAACCATCTTCAATGAAAAGTTGAAAATACAACTTTTGCGTGACGAATCTCAGATGCGTCACATGTACACTGCACTCGATAAATACGCCGTCGAGTACAATGCCAAAAAGAGAAGTCGCGTACAACAAACTGTTAACGAAAAAGCGGAGGTATAATCATGGCAAAAGCAAATGAGATAAAATATCTTACAGCTATAAAGGCTGAGAAGCGTCCAAAAAAGTATTGCCGCTTTAAGAAAATGGGCATTCATTATATCGACTATAAGGATGCTGAGTTTCTGAAAAAGTTCATTAACGAACAAGGTAAGTTATTGCCCCGTCGGTTGACTGGGAACTCGCTGAAGTACCAACGTAAGGTGGGTGATGCGGTAAAAAAGGCCCGCCAGATGGCGATTTTGCCTTATGTAACAGATCTTTTAAAATAATTTTTAACCACCCTAATCCTTTGGGAGAAAGTCCTGATACAAATCGGGATTGGGTATAAATGCAATACCATGCAGGTAATATTGATACAGGATGTGAATAATATTGGTGGCGCTAACGAGCTGGTAACTGTAAAAAACGGTTATGCACGTAACTTCTTAATCCCAAAAGGTTTTGCTAAGGGTAATGTTTTGGGAAAATGGCAACAAGTAGAAAAATCCAAA
>JANYAL010000178.1 GCA_025361325.1 Bacteroidota bacterium | reverse complement strand
CGTGGCCATGCTGCCTTTGTTGTGGTACACGAATTCCTCCAGTAAAGCATCACTGCTCTTCATTTCAATTCGTTTCAGGTTGCGGGCCAGGGTATCAGCCTGCTGCATGGCTACCGGTGCCACCTGTGGATGCCCGTTAGGCCAGGATGGTTCCTCCATCCAGGCCACGTCGCCGATGGCATAAACGTTGTCGAAACCGTTTACCAGGCAATACCTGTTCACCTTGATTCGATTTCCACGGGCCATATCACGGGTATGGATACCCTTTGGTATATTCCCGGTGATGCCGGCTGCCCAGATGACCATCGTAGTGTTGACCGTGCTTCCGTCCTGGAGTGTAACCGTTCTGCCGTCAAATTCCCTGAGCAGGGTATTGGTCATAACGGTAACGCCCAGTTTTTCAAGGTATTTTTTGGATGCTGCACTCGATTTGTCGCTCATGGCAGCCAGGGTCCTTTCTGTACCTTCCAGCAAATAGATGTTCATTTGTGTAAAATCCAGTTCGGGGTAATCGCGCGGTAAAACATAACGCTTCATGTCTGCAATGGCCCCGCTCAGCTCCACACCGGTAGGTCCGCCGCCTACTACCACAATGTTAAGGAGTCTTTGCTTTTCCACCGGGTCAGAAACCGTGAGGGCATCCTCGAAGTTCTGAAGCAGCTGGTGCCGTATCTGGAGCGCCTCCACGGTGCTTTTCATGGGGAAGGCATGATCCGTAACCCCGGTATTGCCAAAGAAATTGTTACCGGCACCCGTAGCGATAACCAGGGCATCATAATCATATGACCCGGCATTGGTAATAACCTTCTTTTGTGTGGTGTCAATCTGTTCCACTTCGGCCATCCGGAACCTTATATTCTTACTGTTGTGAAATACCTTGCGCAAGGGAAAAGAAATATTGCTGGCGTCCAGTCCGGATGTGGCCACCTGATAAAATAAGGGCTGGAACTGGTGGTAGTTGAAGCGGTCGATGAGCGTAACTTCAAAG
Organism: Bacteroidota bacterium; assembly: GCA_025361325.1. Classification (GTDB taxonomy): domain Bacteria; phylum Bacteroidota; class Bacteroidia; order Chitinophagales; family Chitinophagaceae; genus Ferruginibacter. The sequence continues at coordinate 12,710 of JANYAL010000178.1, read as the reverse complement.
CCGGGTTTATTGCTGAGTTTCCGCGCCAGCCTCAGTCCTCCGAAGCCGCCGCCAAGTATGATGAGTCTCATGGAAATATCCTTTACTTCACAAAGATACAGAGTTTTCAATAATTATTGAAATAAAAGAAATTATAGCAGGAGGTGACACAGGATACAGGGGGCCTATACAATCATTTGCTTCAAAGTGCCCCTTTTCTTCAACCAGCCCGGGACAGGCGGGGCTTCGTCCAGTTGATATGCGGTATGGCTATTGTGCAGTGGTTTACCGGCAAGGATGGTTAATACGTATTTTGCTAAACGGTTATCAGTCTTACCACATTTGTAACACGTACGCCACTTTGGCTAAACTGAACACCAATGTCAGTGAGTATATTCAACAGGTGCTGTTGAATACTTAATCAATAAAGCATCCTCACCTTAATTGTACCCTTCACCCTTCGCAATAATTCCAATGCATTCTTGCTCAGGTGCTTGTCCACATCCAGCACCACGTAGCCTATGGACTCATTGGTCTTCAGGTATTGTCCGAGTATATTGATGCGGTTATTGCTCAGGCGGGTATTGATCTCCGAGAGAACACCCGTAACATTATTGTGTATATGCAGGATACGGTGGGTGCCTTCCTGCGGAGGCAGGGCCAGGGAGGGGATGCTATGCGAACCGGTACTGATACCCTTCTCCAGGTAATTGAACAGTTTGCCACTCACGTCATCGCCTATATTGTGCTGGGCCTCCTGTGTGCTGCCACCGATATGGGGGGTAAGAATCACATTGCTCAATCCCTGGAGGGGCGTGCTGAAGCTGTCGCCATTCTTCTCCGGCTCCCAGGGATATACATCCACGGCTGCACCGCCCAGGTGTTTTTCCACCAGCGCTTTTCTTAATGCATCAAGTTCCACCACTTCGCCTCTGGCATAGTTGATGAGGATAGAACCCGGTTTAAAATACTTTAGGGTGTTTTTATTCACCATGTTCTTTGTGGCAGGCAGTTCCGGAACATGCAGGGTTATGATATCCGACTTGCTGACAACTTCTTTAAAGCTTTTCTCAGCCTGGGCATTGCCCATGGGGAGCATGGTTTCAGTATCATAGAAGATCACTTTCATGCCCAGCCCTTCTGCAAGTACGCTCACCTGTTTGCCGATATTCCCGTAACCGATGATACCCATGGTCTTCCCCCGCAGTTCATAGGCACCGCTGGCTTCCTTGAGCCAGGTACCCGCATGGGCAGCCTTGTTCTTATCGGGTATCCGGCGGATGAGCATAATAGAAGCACCGATGACCAGTTCAGCCACACTACGGGTATTGCTGTAGGGGGCATTGAAAACAGCTACGCCTTGCTTTGTCGCGGCTTTCAGATCCACCTGGTTTACACCAATACAGAAACACCCGATGGCCTGCAGTTTTTTTGCTGCCTCCAGTACGCGGGCCGTGACGAGGGTCTTGCTGCGTATGCCCAGCAAATGTACGTCCCTGACAGCAGCGATCAATTCTTCCTCCGGCAACGCTTTGTGTATCCTTTTTACATTGGTATATCCTGAAGCCATGAAATGCTTCACTGCCACATCGCTGATATTCTCCAGGAAAAGGATATTGATCTTCTCCTTGGGATAACTGGTTATTTTTTTTTCTGCCATGCTTATTCCCCCGTAATTTGCACAAAGATATTTCATCCTTGCTGTAAAAATTTATATTGCTGCCAATACCCTCTATATGGAAGAACCGCCCTTTTTGTTTGGCAGTCCTTTTTATACTGTTGCTTACAGGCACCTCCTGTCATAGCCTTTCACAAGGCAATAATACCGGCAAAGACACTATCCCACCCGTGAATATTCCGGCACCCCCGCACCTCGCCCGTGCAGAAATCGACCGGCTTAACCTGGCCTGCACCGCCTGGTATGATTCTGCCTTAAAACAAACGGGCTTCAACGGCGGCATCCTCATTGCCCGAAAGGGACAGGTGGTATTTGAGCGATACCATGGTACGGGTCACCTGCCCGGTACCGATACCATCAATGAAAACACACCCCTGCATATTGCCTCCACTTCCAAGACCTTTACAGCCATGGCGGTACTGAAACTGATGCAGGAAGGGAAGCTGAGCCTGGATGATGAGTTCGGTAAATATTTCCCTGAATTCAATTACCCCGGACTGACAATCCGCGACCTGCTCAACCACCGAAGTGGACTGCCCAACTATATCTATTTCATGGAGAACCTGGGCTGGAACAAATTGAATTATGTTACCAATGCCGACGTACTCAATTACCTGGTGACCCGCAAAGCTGAATTGGAGAACATCGGCAAACCGGGTGTGCATTTCTCGTATAGCAATACCAATTTTGCGTTGCTCGCCCTGCTGGTGGAAAAGATAACAGGCTCACCTTTCCCGGAACACATGAAAAAAACCTTCTTCGACCCCCTGCAGATGAAGCATACCTTTGTGTTCACCCTGGCCGACAGTGAACGCATGAAGCCCAGCTACGACTGGAAGGGAAGGATCATGCCGATGAATTTCCTGGATCTTGTGTATGGCGACAAAAATATTTATACCACCCCCCGCGACCTGCTAACCTGGGACAGGGCACTTGCCGAAAACCTGATCTTCACCCGCGCTACCCTGGAACAGGCTTATGCACCCTACAGCAATGAAAAGCCGGGCATCAAGAATTACGGGCTGGGCTGGCGCATGGATATTTATCCAGACGGGAGGAAGATCATTTTCCACAATGGCTGGTGGCATGGCAGTAATTGCACCTTCATCAGGCTCTTGCAGGACTCTGCCACCATCATTGCCATCGGTAACAAATTCAGCAGGTCTATTTATCATACAAAGATCCTCGCCAATCTGTTTGGTCAATATTACAGTACACCTGATGATGATGAAGGGGATATTAATAAGTCCACCGATTCCCTGATTGATAAAACTACAGTAATAAAGAAGCAACGGGCTGTAACCGGAACAAAAAAGGACCTTCACAGGAAAAAAAACAGCCCTTAGCAGGACACAATGATGTATTTTAAAATGAACAACATCTATTCTTTATTCATTTGGATTATGAACCCACCCCGCAAGGGCTCATCGTTTAATATCTGGTTAAAAAAGGGGTAGTCTTTTCGTCTTGTTACCGGTTATAAAAAAAACCTACCAATTCGTATTTATTTTATAAAAATAAACTACTTTACACCCACCAAAATATGCTTTTATGAGAAAACTTGTTATTCCATTAGTGGCATCGCTATTCTTTTTAACACCGATGCTCTCTTTAGCCCAGAACAACATCACCGGTAAAGTGGTCAATGATAAGGACGATAGTCCTTTAACAGGCGCTTCAGTAACCATTAAAGGAAAGGGTACCGGCACCAGGACAGATGCCAATGGCAGCTTTACCTTGACTGCAGCGAAAGGTGACCTGCTTATCATCAGTTCCGTAGGCTTCCAGGGTTACCAGGTGAAAGTAGGTAACAATATCACTTATTTTGTTCGCTTAAAAGCCACCGAAAGCACGATGGAAGAAGTGGTAGTAACCGCCATGGACCGTAAAAGGGCATCCCGTGAGCTGGGGTATTCTACCCAGGGTGTATCAGGTACAGAAATCCAGCAATCACAGCGTGATAATTTCATCACCAGTCTGCAGGGAAGGGTTGCAGGTATAACGGTAACTCCAACAACCGGAGCGGCCGGTGCCTCATCCGGTATTATCCTTAGGGGATTTAATACCCTGTCAGGCACCAACCAACCCCTGTTCATTGTGGATGGGGTGATATTGGACAACAGCACACTGAACTCAAATTCCCAGAGTGGTGCAGGTATTGGACTGGCTTCCGACCTGCCCAATAGGAACAATGACTATACCAACCGTATTGCCGACATCAATCCCAATGATATTGATGCTGTTACCGTACTGAAAGGCCCGGAAGCCACTGCGCTTTATGGCAGCCAGGCCAGTAATGGTGCAATTGTGATCACTACAAAAAAAGGCAGGTCTACCAATGGGAAGATCCAGGTGAGCTATGACGATAACTTTAAATGGGAGAAGATTCAGCGGTTTGCTGAAGTAAATAACGATTACGGACCGGGAACTACAAATGGTATTCCTTTCAGTTCCACCACAGCCACGGGTTCTTTTTCCTCCTTTGGTCCTAAGTGGCCCGCAGGTACTCCACTCTTTGATAACATTCATAATTTTTACAGGACTGGTTTTGCCCAAACGCATAACCTGGGTGTTGAATGGGGAACAAAGGAAATTGGCTTCCGTGCATCGGGTCAGTATTTCGATAATAAAGGCGTGGTACCCAATAATACTTATACTAAATATAATTTCAAGATCTCCAACCATACAGCCATTGGTAAAATTATTACACTGGACCCGTCCTTTGCCTATACCAGGTCCGACAATGTGAAGCCGCTTAAAGGTACCACGGCCAACGGAGGTTACCTGCTCGACTTGTACTCCTGGCCGGCCAACAATGATATCCGTAATTTCCAGGATGCGAACGGCGGTAAACTAACCATGTTCAATGCCAATTATAATTCAGACTTTGATAACCCGCTCTGGAGCGCCAAGAACAATTACAGCGGTGACAAAACATCCCGTTATGTGTATACATTAGGTGTAAACATTACCCCTTTTTCCTGGCTAACCATTGCCGGCAGGTTTGGCTATGACACCTATAAGCAAGACGGTTTCCTTTTTCAGCATCCCCAGTCTTTTATCCTGACCGCCGCTACACTGGGAACACTTGATAATTATTACAGGACTTATAAAGGTTATAATCATACCATAACAGCTACTGCCAAAAAGAAGATAGGTGCATTCACAGGGAGCCTGATGGGCGGTACCATGTGGCAGGATTTTGAAACCGACGCATTTGGTGTGGTAGGTAATCACGTCGTGGACTCTGTCCGGAACGGGATCATCTATAAGGCCGGCAGTGTTGTTACCGGGTTTAATCCCTGGGATAGCAGCTCTACCCTTGCTGGGTCCCGGACACGTTTGCTGAGGAATTATTTCGGTCTGCCCAATCTGAATATCATCAGGGAACTTGCTTATTTCGGGGAATTGACACTGGGATATAAGAATATGGTCTTTTTCACTTACTCCCACCGATTTGAAAGTGCCTCCCCGCTTCCCGCCGCCAACAGGAATTATAATTATCCGGGTGCCAGTTTAAGTATAATCATGACCGACCTGTTCCCGGCTTTGAAAAATTTCAATATACTGGATTATGCTAAGTTACGTGCTTCACTGGCAAGTACAGCCAGGCTAAATGACCCGTATTCCAACCAGCGTGTATTTGTCAACAACCTAAGCAGTTCCGTGATACCTGGTTTCACTTACAGTTTCACCAACCAAAATAATTCACTGCGGCCCGAGCGGCAGCAGACCTATGAAATAGGTACGGAATTAAGATTACTGCATAATGCCATCACCATCGATGCATCTTACTATAATACACTTTGTACTGACCAGATCGCCCAGGGATTCCGGGCCAGTTATGCCACTACTGCCGTACTCAACACGTTCAACGCTGGATCATTGCGTAACGAGGGGTTCGAACTGACCCTGGGGCTCAACCCAATAAAAAAGAAGGACTTCAACTGGAATATCACCTTTAACCTAAACCATGTCTGGAGCAAAGTGCTTGAACTTCCCGGTTCCATAGGACCGCTTAACGATTTCTACAATTCGGATACCTATATATCAAATATCAGGGGTGGATTGATACGGGGTCATTCAACAGGTACAATCACAGGTTCCACGTATCAGCGGAACATCAACGGCCAGATCATCATCAACGGTTTATCCGGTATACCCCTGACCAATACAGGGAACCAGCTGATCGGGGACAGAACACCCAATATGACACTGGGCATGACCAACAGTTTCCGGTATAAGAACTGGGCGTTGAATTTCCTGTGGGACCTGAAAGTGGGTGGCGATATCTATAACGGTACCGACCAGGTACTTACGGGTATCGGTAAGAGCCAGCGCACTTCAAACCGCAATACACCCATACTCATACAAGGTGTGCTGAATGACGGATTACAAAATACCGCTAATCCTACAGTCAATTCGATTGTTGTAACCCCTAATTTCCTGAGCACATACTTCACGTCATTGCCTGACGAGGAGTTCATCCAGCATAATGTGAACTGGCTGCGGCTGAGAGATATTACCCTGAGTTATAATTTCCCGGACAGGATCCTCAGTCACCTGAAAGCCTTCAAGCATCTGAGTGTCTTTTTCACGGGTAATGACCTGGTGCTGATCACCAATTATTACGGTGCAGACCCTGCTGTGAATTCAAATAACCCCGGTACAGGTGGTGTTGGCGGATACGGACTTGACCTGGGCAGCGCCCCCACACCTATTAGCTGGAGTTTTGGACTGAGGGCTAATTTTTAATTACCAATGACAAATGAATAAAACATTTAGTATGAAAAATAAGTTATATAAATTTCTACTCTTTGCCGGACTGATTGGCATGATGGGATCATTATCCTGCAAGAAACAGATTGATAGTGCGTATGCCAATCCAAATGCAACCACCGTGGTACCGATAGAATCTATACTGTCCGGTGTTATTGGAGGTTTCACTGCTTTTTACTCGTCTGCTGGTACAGGGTATGGAGTACAGGCAGATGCTATTTTACTGGGCAGGTACATACAGTTCTGGGGTTCCCAGACCAATGGTGAGAACTACGGCCAGATGGGAGGAACCATTGGCAGTGACAATACTGGCGGACTATGGGCAACCGTTTATTACGGTCAGGGCGGTAACCTGAACCGGATCATTCAATGGGGAGCTGATCAACAAAAATGGGACTATGTAGGTGTGGGATGGGCCATCAGGGCCTGGGGCTGGTTGGAACTAACCAACGTTTACAGTGACGTCATCCTGCGGGAAGCGTTTGATACCACCAAGCAGCAGTTTCATTATGATATTCAGCCAGAAGTGTATGACAGCTGCAGGACCATTTGTTTTCGTGCATTGAATTACCTAAACCGTACAGATGGGGCGGTAAGCCAGGCCAACCTGGCCATCGGGGATGCGTTCTTCTATAACGGGGATGTGAACAAATGGAAGAAATTTGTGTATGGTATCCTGGCACGTTCCTATGAGGACTTAAGCTACAAGACCATCTATTCTACAAAAGGTTATGCCGATTCGGCTATCAAATACGCCAATCTTTCCTTAGCCAGCAATGACGATAATGCGGTAGTAAAAGTATTGGGGGGCAGCACCTCGGCAGTGAATAATTACTATGGTCCATTCCGCTCCAATATCGGAACCATCCGCCAGGGAGGCTATATTGCCGACCTCTTGTCAGGGAGGAATACGGATGCCTTTTTTGGTGTGTCGGACCCCAGGAGGTGGTATATGCTCCGGGAGAATGCAAATGGCACTTTCAAAGGTTTCACACCCTGGCTGGGCACTTCGTCTTTATCTAATGCTGATTATCCCCGTAATTTCTGGGGTAATTCTTTATTTAATTCAACAGCAGGATCTACACCCGACACCAGCCGTTATTTGTTCCAGGATAAAAGCCCCTGGCCTATGATGACTGCTTCAGAGATACAGTTCATTATAGCTGAGGCCTCACTGAACAAGGGAGATTACAATACGGCGTATACCGCATATAAAAATGGTATAAGGCTAAATTTCGACATGCTGTCTGCGAACTATCCGCAGAATATACCAGCTGCTGCTGCCATCACGCCTGCCATACGGGATGCCTACCTGGCCAATCCGGCTGTAGTTCCGGTATCTGCAAGTAGCCTGACCCTCACCATGGTTATGCTGCAAAAATATATTGCTTTATATGGCTGGGGCGTACAGGAGACCTGGACGGATATGCGCAAGTATCATTATATAGATCTTGACCCCGCTACTGGCAAGCAGGTATATGCACAGTTTACACCCCCCTCTGGTGTAAACCTCATATCCACCAATAATAACAACCTGGTTTACCGCTGCAGGCCCAGGTTTAATTCGGAATATCTCTATGATATTCCTGAACTTACTCGGATAGGTGCACTAAACCTGGATTATATAACCTACAAACCCTGGTTCACTCAACAATAACTGACCTAAAAAAAAGAAAAATGAAAAAGAATATCGCACCAATCATATTGCTTTTTTGCCTGCCTGTGATCCTTTTATGGTCATGTTCAAAGCAACTGGATAAAGTAGCTGCTGTTTCTGATCCCAGCGGTTTTGCATTTATTAAGATAGGACAGTACTCCCCTTCTTTCAGGGCCATCTTGAACAACCGCGACAGTTTTAATGTGTATGTCAATGGCGCCAAACTGAATGGTGGCTTTATGAGTTTTGGATCCCTGTTTCCAACAGCCACCAATTTATATGCCGCCGTGCCCGCAGGTACACAATCAGTCAGACTAACACTCAATGGTGTAAATACACCCGATTCGATGACCCTCGTTGCTTTCTCCAAGACCCTGGTAGCAGGCAACTATTATACGTTCTTCCTGACCGACTCGCTGAATTCCACGGATCCTTCCAAACAGATGTTCATGCAGGATAATTTTTCCCGTACCGATACCCTGCATTACACTGTACGGCTTGTTAATTCTATCGTGAACGATTTTGCAGGAAATATTGATGTGTACTCTTACCGGCTGGGGGCAAATATGTTCAGTAATGTTACGCCCGCTTCAGCTACACAATTTATGTCCGAGCCCTATACGCTAACCCTGGATACACTAAGTGTTAGAAGAGCCGGAACATTGACAGAACTGGCCAGGTTCAACAGTGTAACTTTTGCCAGGGAAAGGGCTTATACCCTTTTGTACAAGGGTGGCCCCCTGCTAACGAGTGGAACCAAAGCAAGGGCATTGATCAGTATCAATAATCAATAAGGATATTAAACATAGCACCCAAAGCTGCTTCTTAAGTTGAAGCAGCTTTTTTATTGGCATCAACCAAAGAAGAGGTAGCAAAGGATGATGGAGGAGATTATACCCGCCAGATCGGCAAGTAACATGGCTCCTACTGCATAACGTGTATTCTTAACAGCGATTGACCCAAAATAGACGGCAATGACATAGAAGGTGGTCTCACTGCTGCCCTGCAGGATACAGCTCAGTTTTCCGGCAAAGGAATCGGCTCCGAATGTCTTCATGCTGTCTACCATCATGCCCCTGGCTCCTCCCCCGCTGAATGGTTTGATGATGGCAGTAGGCAGCCCGTCAACAAAACGGGTATCCATTCCCAACGTAGCGAAACCATGTTTCATGCCGTTGATCAATACATCGAAAGCTCCGCAGTTACGCAGCATGCTGATGGCCACCAACATCCCAACCAGGTAGGGAATGATCCGTACAGCCGTTTCAAAACCTCCCTTAGCCCCCTGAATAAAGGCATCGAAGACGTCGATCCTTTTGTACAGGCCGCCGAGTACAATAAGGATAAAGATCAGCAGGATGAGTCCGTTACTGACTATACCGCTGAATTGCTGCACATGTTCTGTATTCAGGGAAGTAATGTACAACACCAGACCGGCAATGAGCGCCGACAACCCGCCCACCCAGGCCAATATGACCGGTTGAAAGATATTAATCTTCTGCCGGAATGAAACGATGAACATGGCAGCCATGGTGGCAATGAACGTGGCAATCATACTGGGAACAAATATATCGGTGGGGTTAGCGGCCTTTGAACCCGCCCTAAGGGCAATGATGCTTACGGGGATAAGCTGCAGCCCGGAAGCATGCAGGCACAGGAACATAATCTGTGCATTGGAAGCCCTGGTTTTGTTGGGGTTGAGCTCCTGCAGGCTGGCAATGGCTTTTAAACCGAATGGCGTAGCGGCATTGTCAAGTCCGAGTAGGTTGGCACTGAAATTCATCATCATATGTCCCATGGCAGGATGACCCTTGGGTACATCCGGAAAAATCCTGGAAAAGAAAGGACCAATGATCCTTGACAGGAGGTTGATACCCCCCGCTTTTTCTGCAATGCCCATGAGCCCCATGAAAAGCGCCATAATACCTATTAACCCAAGGGATAGGTTTACCGCGGCCTTGCAGGTCTCAATGATACCGTCTACCGGTTTCTGTAGTCGGTTGTTTACCTGCCGGAAGCTGAATACCCGGGCCAGGGGATACTGCTGTTTAAGTTTTTTTACTGTATCAGATGCCGGGTTATCAGTTATGATCGTATTCAGGTCCCTGAGTTTGAAATCATTGGTAAATCCATAATTCTCTATACGGCTTGCAAAATTCTTTTTACTTGAATCCGGAATACTTTTGATGTCGCCGATGAGCATATAGTTACTGGCATCGTCGGCCTTGCCTGTGACCATACGGGTAAATACATCACTTTGCCCGTCCACAAAGAAACATTTATACCCTGCCATCAGTACGGCAATGATGATGAAAGCGCTCCAGATCCTGCTTAAGGCCATGAAAGAGTTATGGGTTATGAATTATAAGTTGTGTGTGTACCATACAATCCGTTAATGCGTATTGTATTGAACATGCTTCTTTTTATTATCTGAAATTAGTGATTTATGATGAAAATTGATATATCGTTCCAAACCTTACCTTTGCAGCCAAAATAAAAGCTACGCGCTTCAATCTCTAAACTCTTAACTTATAATTCATAACTCAAACAGATGGCTTTAAAAGCAGGAATCGTGGGCTTACCCAATGTGGGCAAATCAACTTTATTCAATGCGGTGAGCAACAGCGCCAAGGCGCAGGCCAGCAATTACCGGTTTTGCACCATTGAACCCAATATCGGGCTGGTAGATGTGCCGGATGAACGCATCGATAAACTGGCCGAACTGGTGCATCCCGACCGGACCGTTCCCACCCAGATAGAGATTGTAGACATTGCCGGACTGGTTCGCGGAGCCAGCAAGGGCGAAGGCCTTGGCAATAAGTTTTTGGCCAATATACGGGAAGTGGATGCCATCATCCAGGTGATCCGTTGTTTTGAAGATCAAAATATCCTGCGCGATGAGGGTCCCATCAACCCGGTGGGCGACAAGGAGATCATTGAAACGGAACTGCAACTGAAGGATTTGGAAAGCGTGGAAAAGAAACTGTCAAGGACCGAAAAGATGCTCAAGACCGGTGACGCCAAACTAAAATCAGAATACGAGATACTGGCCAGGTGCAGGGAACAGCTCAATAAGGGAAAGAACATTGCAGCACTGGGTCTCAGCAAGGAGGAGAAAGCAGCCATCGCCGACCTGTTCCTGCTCACCGATAAGCCCGTGCTCTATGTGGCCAATGTGGATGAGATCAGTATGCATACCGGCAACAAATACTCGCAGCAACTGATTGAAGCAGTGAAGGACGAAGGCAACCAGGTGATCGTGATGACCAATGCCATCGAGGCACAGATTGCCGAATTCGACAATCCCGACGACCGGGCTATGTTCATGGAAGAGTACAAGATGACCGAACCCGTCCTGACCAGGCTCATCCGATCCACCTACCGCCTGCTCGATCTCTATACCTATTTTACAGCCGGTGTACAGGAAGTGCGTGCATGGACCATTCATAAAGGATGGAAGGCGCCCCAGGCAGCAGGCGTTATCCATACCGATTTTGAAAAAGGATTCATCAAGGCTGAAGTGATCTCCTACCATGATTTCATTACCCTTGGCTCAGAAGCAGCGTGCCGCGAGAATGGTAAACTCCGCATAGAAGGAAAGGAATACCTGGTGCAGGATGGGGATGTGATGCATTTCAGGTTCAATGTATAGCAGATGGTTGGGCCTGTGGGAAAGTGTTGGAGGTTAAGATAATTTAGGAAAGCACCCTGCCAAAAGCAGTAAGGAATAAACAGCCTAGGAAAAAAGCTTGTACTTTGTGGTGAGCCAGTTGATCATTGCTCACATCTTATTACAGCTCTTCACATAAAGAAGGACCCCATCACTGGGGTCCTTCTTCTTTATTAGATACATAAATTATTGGGGTAATAACACCTGGTTGATCACATGCAGCGTGCCGTTCAGGTAATGCTGGTCGCTGGTACCAAATGGTTCGGGAAAAGGATTAATAGCAATACTTGCCGCTGTAGCGTTCGCTAAACCTTTCACCGTAGCAGTTGATACATTGAGACCCGCAAAGGTACAGGTAAGTTTAACACCCGGGTGAACCGGTATTGCCCCGTTCAGCAAGGTCGGATAAAACGTGGCCGTTGTGGGGAAATTATTTGTAAAAGCCCTTACCCCCAGGACATGATAAACAATGATACCTTTCACGGTCTGGGAGGTAAGTACACTGTACAAAGCAGGATTACTGAAAACAGCAGGTGTAGATGCAAGGAATGCAGCCTGTGCAGCGGCAATAGCAGGAGGAACACCCTGTGCAATCAATGCTGCAGTTATTTGCGCAGTAAGCAATCCCTGGAATGCGGCATTGGCAGGAGCAAAGACAGTGAGGTTTGCACCAATATTCTGTAAAGCACCAACCAGGCTGCCGGGATTTGAAACAGCAACCCCACTATCAGCCCTTAGTATGGCTGCCTGCAGGTAGGTAAGGTTAGCATCCGTACTGATCCTGTCCCACAGATAACGGGAAGGAGGTGCCACTACGGCGGCAGTTTGGTGTATCACCCCATTTGCTACGGATGTGTTCACAGCGGACAAAGGAACATTATTCACCCAGTTGCCATTGATGGTACTTGGGAAGATAGTCAATCTAAGTAAGGTACTGATGGCAGGTG
>JANYAL010000396.1 GCA_025361325.1 Bacteroidota bacterium | reverse complement strand
TCCTTCTGATCATAACCGGGGTAGGTTTTTTGATTCATGTATATTCCACATCGTATATGCACGACGAGGAACCCAGGCATTTTGCCAGATATTTTGCCTTCCTGAATCTTTTTATCTTTTCCATGCTGCTCCTGGTAATGGGTGCCAATTATGTTATCATGTTTATCGGTTGGGAAGGAGTGGGGCTCTGTTCTTACCTGCTCATCGGGTACTGGTTCAGGAACAATGTTTTCAATGATGCCGCAAGAAAGGCCTTTATCATGAACAGGATCGGAGACCTGGGGTTCCTGCTGGCATTGTTCTGGCTCGTCAATAAACTGGGTACGGTTGACTTTCATGATGTATTCGCCGGCATAGCAAAACTCTCTGTAACCGATATCACCGGCATAACCTTATTATTGTTTGTTGGGGCCATGGGTAAGAGTGCACAGATCCCCTTGTACACCTGGTTACCGGATGCCATGGCAGGTCCAACACCGGTGAGTGCTCTGATACATGCGGCTACCATGGTCACAGCAGGTATCTACATGATCGCGCGCAGTAATATCTTATACACCATGGCACCGGTTACACAGGCTGTTGTGGCCGTTATAGGGTTATCGACAGCTATACTAGCCGCCACCATTGCTTTAAAACAAAACGACATCAAGAAAGTACTGGCATATTCTACAGTAAGCCAGCTCGGATATATGTTTCTGGGCCTGGGCGTTGGCGCTTACACCGGGGCCGTTTTTCATGTGATGACCCATGCTTTCTTCAAGGCATTGCTGTTCCTGGGAGCCGGAAGTGTAATACATGCCATGAGCGGTGAACAGGATATGCGAAATATGGGCGGGCTGAAAAAATACATGGGCATTACACATTTTACCTTCCTCCTGGGTTGCCTGGCCATAGCCGGGATGCCTCCTTTATCGGGCTTCTTCTCCAAGGATGAGATATTGGGTGCCGCATTTGCCAAGAACCCTGTATTTTGGGTTATTGGTGTGCTGGGTGCCATGATGACCGCGTTCTATATGTTCCGGCTCTATGCCATGACCTTCCTTGGAAAATTCAGGGGTACCGACGAACAGCACCACCACCTGCATGAAAGTCCAAAGGCAATGACGATTCCGCTCATCATCCTGGCCATTCTTGCTGTTGTGGGTGGATGGATCGGCATACCGGAAGCCTTTATGCAGGGTGGCCATCAGCTTGAAGCTTTTCTTGCGCCGGTCTTTGAACAAAGCAATGCCATCACCGTTAAAAATGAACTTTCACATTCCAATGAATATTTGCTGATGGTAATTTCCGTTGCAGCTGCCTTGGTTGCATTAGTCTTCGCCTGGAACCGCTTCAGCAGGTACCAGAAAACAGACAAGCCCCAGACCGGGTTGGGTAAAGTGCTGGAGAATAAATGGTATGTGGATGAATTATATGATTCGGTGATAGTACGGCCATTGCAAACCGTTTCAAAATATCTCACCAATGTAGTAGAAAGAAAGGGGATCGACGGCCTGGTGAACAGCGTGGGCAAAGCTGTGAATTATAGCAGCAGGCAGATTCGTTTGCTGCAGAGCGGACAGGTAGGCGCCTATGTCTTGCTGATGGTACTGGCTATATTGATCTTATTTATTATACAATTGTTTTTATAAAAAGTTATGGATAAACTTTCTGCATGGGTCACTTTTCCTGATCTGCTGATCTGGCTTCCACTGGTGGCCGGATTGGTCAGTTTTACATTGCAAAAGGAGAAGCAGGTGAAACTCTGGTCCCTGGCGATATCTGTTATCATCATGGTGGTTTCCGTGACCAGTCTTTTTTACACCAATAATCATGCACTCAATGCCGCTCCCTGGAAGTGGATCACAAGCCTGGGAGCAGGATATACCATCGGCCTGGATGGACTGGGACGAATACTTACCTTACTGACCGCAGTAGCCTTCCCGCTGATCTTTGGATCAACCTACAGGAATACGTATAAAGATTCCAATGTGTTCTATGGGTTGATGTTATTGACCCAGGCCGGCCTGATGGGCGTATTCTGTACCCTGGATGTGCTGGCCTTTTACTTTTTCTGGGAACTGGCCCTGATACCTGTTTATTTCCTGTGCAGCAGGTGGGGCGGGGAAAAAAGGATAGCCGCCACCTTCAAGTTTTTTATATACACGTTCACCGGTTCTTTATTGATGCTGGTCGGTATTATATACCTGTACCTTCAAACGGCTCCGGTATATGACAATGCAGGAACCCTCATTTCCCAGCATTCCTTCTCTATCAGTTCAATGTATGCGCTGCATCTTACCGGGCACCAGCAGAACTGGTTATTCTGGTTATTCTTTATCGCTTTTGCCATCAAGATGCCCGTCTTCCCTTTTCATACCTGGCAGCCCGATACCTACGAACAGGCTCCGGCGGCTGCAACCATGGTGCTGAGCGGTGTAATGGTGAAGATGGGGATTTTTGCCGTGCTGCGCTGGCTGATACCGGTATTCCCGCTTGCAACTATTCAGTTTGAGTATGTAGTGATCGGGCTCTCTGTATTTGGGATGCTTTATGCCAGCCTGATCGCCATGCGGCAGGATGACCTCAAGCGCCTGGTCGCTTACGCTTCCATTGCACATATCGGACTTATGTGTGCCGCCATATTTTCCATTACCCAGGTGGGCATGAAGGGCGTGATGATACAAATGTTCAGCCATGGTATCAATATCATAGGCATGTGGATAGTGGTGGACCATATCGAGAAGCAAACCGGTGTTAGAAAGATATCCCAGCTCGGAGGCATTGCACGCCGCGCCCCGGTGTTAACATTATTACTGGTGGTAATAGCACTCGCCAATATCGCCTTACCCCTTACCAATGCTTTCACCGGAGAGTTCATGATGTTCTCAGGCCTGTTCAAATTCAATATATGGGTTACGGCCGCAGCGGGGCTGAGCATCATCTTTGCCGCCGTATATACCCTGAAAATGATTCAACAGGTGTTTTATGGAGAAACCAATGTGCTTACGGATGGCTTCAGTGAGATCGGATGGCGGGAAAAGACTGTATTGTCACTTATTGTGGCCTTCATTTTTGTGATGGGCGTCTTCCCGCAACCGGTATTCGATCTTACCCGGGATACGGTAACCACCATTTTAACAAGATTTAAATAACCAATATAATAAACTCCGCCATGGGCGGAACCCGATATGAACGCGATACTATTAACAGCAATATGGGGGGTGGTACTGATGCTGGCAGGTGCTTTTATCAGGAATAAACGTACGCCTGTGTACCTGGCGATTGCCGGGCTTACGGGTATCCTGGTCGCCAACTGCATTGAACTCAAGACCGGCGAGGCTTTCTTTATCATGGATGTGAAGGATATGCTGCACACCAACAGTTTCAACCTCACTTTTCTGACCGTAGTACTGGGATGTACCCTGATTTTCTTTTTACTGAGCGGAAGGGATTTTGAAAAAGTGGGTGTAAACGTCTCTGAATATTTCGCATTGGTTTTCTTTGTGCTGTGCGGCATTTCTATTGCTGCTACATTCAATACCCTGCTCATGCTTTTCATCGGTATCGAAATCATCTCAATCCCCCTGTTCATCCTCACCGGCAGCGACAAACGGAATCTGAAGAGCAATGAAGCGGCCCTGAAATACTTTCTGATGGGCGTTTTTTCCACGGGCATCATGCTCATGGGGATTGCATTCATCTATGGCGGCAATGACTCCGGTTCCTTCTACATCAACCACATCAATGCAGGAGCGGGCAAGATGCTGCCCATGATCGCCATCGGTATGGTGTTGCTGATGGTCTCCATGTCATTCAAAGTGTCTGCCGCACCTTTTCATTTCTGGACCCCGGATGTGTACGATGGTGCTCCCGCAGTCTTTACTTCCTTTATGGCCACCATTGTAAAAGTGGGTGCCTTCTTTGCCTTTATCCGGCTCTTCGAGAATTCTTTCGGCAAGGTGCAGGACCAGTGGCAGAAGCTTATAGTCATCTTAACGGCTTCCACCTTGCTGATCGGTAACCTTACTGCTGTGTTTCAGCAAAGTGTAAAGCGCATGTTGGCCTATTCCAGTATTGCGCAGGCAGGTTTCATGCTGTTCGCCCTTTTTGCTATGAATGAAAAGGCAAAGGAAGGTCTTATATTGTATTCGGCTGCTTACAGTCTTGCCACCATCGGACTATTTGCAATCCTCGTGAAAATGAAAGATTATACGGTAGAAGGTTTCAACGGACTGGCGAAGCAGCAACCCTTGCTGGCCCTTACAGCAACCATATTCCTTTTATCATTGACGGGTATTCCTTTAACTGCCGGTTTCCTTGCCAAATTTTATATGCTCATGGCAGCCCTGCAGAACGGGCACCATAAATGGCTGGTGATCCTTGCTGTGCTTTGTGCAGCCATCAGTGCGTTTTATTATTTCCGGATCATACAGGCCATGTATTTCAGGGAAG
Source organism: Bacteroidota bacterium (assembly GCA_025361325.1). Classification (GTDB taxonomy): domain Bacteria; phylum Bacteroidota; class Bacteroidia; order Chitinophagales; family Chitinophagaceae; genus Ferruginibacter. The sequence goes on along the minus strand of JANYAL010000396.1, from coordinate 3,801 downwards.
CCGCTAACAAGGAGAATGACAGCTGGCCCATCAGCGCTTCCTTTAAGGCCATGCTGGTGGTGACTGCAGCAATCATCATCCTGCTTGGTATCTTTCCGGATATTTTACTGGATTGGATATATTATTATATCTGACCAGACCTGCCGCCTGTCAAAAATTTTGCATACTCCCGATCAGGCTGACTAACTTTAGGAAGATTATCCGGATATGACATTACCAGACATACTTTCCCTTTCCTGGAAGAATATCAGCAGCAACCGCTTAAGAACTGCCATAACAATAGTGATCATCGCCCTTGGCATATTTGCCCTGATACTGATCATTACCGCCATTCAGGCTGCAAGCAATAGCCTAACCTCCAGTTTCTCCACCATGGGAGCTAATTCATTCAGTATCCGTTATATGGACAGGAACATCCGCATTGGGGGCGGAAGACGAGTAAATACCTCAAAAGTGTCCAGGTTATCGCTCAAAACAAAGAATTCAAATATCGGCAAAGTGATCACCTATGAGGAAGCCAAAGCCTTCAAGGAACGATATAGTTTTCCGGGTAAGGTGGGCCTGGCATATAGAGGTCCGGGAAATATTGTAGTCAATACCGAGACCCGGAAAACAAACACCGATGTGAATGTTTTGGGCGGCGATGAAAATTACCTCGACCTGAACGGGTATACCCTTGCACTGGGGAGGAACCTGGCGCCAAATGAAGTGGAGAGCGGCAGGAGTGTTTGCTTGCTGGGCAATGGTGTTGCTAAAAGATTATTCCCCAACAAGCTCTCGGCAGCCATCGATCAAGTGGTTCGTGTAGATCATATTCCCTACCGTGTCATCGGCGTGCTGGATGAGAAGAGTTCAAGTGCTTTCTTCAATACCAGTAAGATCGTGCTTACCTCATATAATAATATCAGGCGCCTGTATTCCACGGGTACCAACTCATTCAATATAGGGGTTATGGTGAATGACATCAGGAAAATGGATATCGCCATTGCGGAGGCTACAGGTACATTCCGTCCTATCCGTAAACTCGACGTTAAGGAAGAACCCAATTTCTATATCGATAAAAGCGACAGTATAGCGGAGGCTTTGCTGAATAATCTCGGATTCCTGGAAACGGGTACCATTGGCATTGCCCTGATTACCCTGATCGGTGCTGCCATTGGACTGATGAACATCATGCTGGTGGCGGTGAATGAACGCACCAAGGAGATCGGCCTGGCAAAGGCACTGGGTGGCACCAGGCGCGATATCAGGATGCAGTTCTTGTGGGAATCTGTCATGATCAGCCTGATGGGTGCTGTAGCCGGGATCATTTCAGGCATCCTCATCGGTAATGTAGTAGCCCTGCTGCTGCATACAGGCTTTGTGGTACCCTGGGCCTGGGTGGTAGCAGGGATCTTTGTTTGTTCCGTTGTAGGCCTTGCCGCAGGACTTTACCCGGCACATAAAGCCTCTAAACTCGACCCCATTGTTGCCCTTCGCTACGAATAGTATTACATCACCCACGCACTAGGTTTCGCCGGTTTTTATTAACAGTAAATTAATGGCAGGACCCTGTATGTTTTATGGTCTAAAAGAGTAGGTTTGGGGACCTAAAAAAATATTCAAAAAAAAGTTAGGGTAAGTTGTTGCTTTCAATTATTTTATTAACTTGTGGCTTCGCGTTTTTAGAAAGATCTACTATTTTATGTTTGTTGTACGCTTGCAGATCATTATCAGATAAAGACAGAATCAGGCATTTTATTTAAACTATAATTTAATTTTCATTAACTAAAATTTGATTGTTATGGCAGAAACAAAACCAACTGCAAAACCGGCAACATCAGTACAGGTAAAAAAATCTAATAACGCAATTTCTTATCTGGCTCCACTGATTTGCATACTCGTAGGCTACTGTATCTGGAGATTTCTTTTGGGGAATCCCTCAGGTTTTGATAAGGTAAAAGAGCCGGGATGGTTTTGGCCAACCTATGAAGGTCCTAAAAGCGCCCTGAATAAGATGTACCTGGGCGGTATCATCGTTCCCATCCTGATCGGATGTTTCCTGACCGTACTGACCTTTGTAATCGAGCGTTTCCTCACCATTTCAAAAGCGTCCGGTACCGCCAGCAATGCAGATTTTATCCGCAAAGTACAGTACCATCTTGCCAATAAGAATATCGATGCTGCCCTGGCAGAATGCGATAAACAAAAAGGTTCCGTGGGCAATGTGATGAAAGCCGGACTGCACCGTTACCGGGACATGATCTCCAATACCGAACTAAGTACCGATCAGAAGGTCATGGCTATTCAGAAAGAGGTGGAAGAAGCCACTTCACTCGAATTGCCCATGCTCGAAAAGAACCTGGTATTCCTGTCCACGATCGCTTCTGTTGCCACCCTGCTGGGTTTGCTGGGTACTGTATTGGGCATGATCCGTTCCTTCTCCAAACTGGGTGACCAGGGTGGTGGTGATGCTGCCCGTGAATTGTCTGTCGGTATCTCAGAGGCCCTGTATAATACCGCACTGGGTATCGGAACTTCAGCCTTTTCCATCATCATGTATAATGTTTTCACCACCAAGATCGACAGTATCACGTATGGCATCGACGAATCCGGGTTTACTTTAACGCAAAGTTTTGCTTCCCTCTACAAGTAAGGGTGTGGAAGAATGCCTTTTTTGCATCTTAAGTAAACAACTAAATTATACAACATGCCAAAAGTTAAAATACCGCGTAAAAGCACCAATATCGATATGACGGCGATGTGTGATGTTGCTTTTTTGCTGTTGTCTTTCTTCATCCTGGCAACCAAACAAAAACCACCCGAAGCGGTAACAGTCAGCATACCCAGTTCTGTTTCCACCAAGGTGGCCAAGGAAGAGGCGATACTGGTTACCCTCACAAAGGATGGAAAAGTGTTCCTGATGCTGGGTGATAAAACACATAAGGACAAGATTCTGGACAATATCAATACCACCAAAGCGCTGGGCCTGAATGCTGCCGAGATGGCAAAACTGAGAAAGCTTGACTTCATAGGTGTACCTTTTAATATACTGAAGGGATCGCTGGACCTCGCAAACCCAATGCCTGCACAGAATATGCCGGGGATACCCTGCGGGGACAGTACGAATAATGAGCTCACCGACTGGATGCGAAGTGTGGTGGGTTCTTATGCCGGAGAAAACCTGGATAATATGAACCTGCTGGTAAGGGGCGACAACCTGGCCAAGTATCCCGCTTTCAAAAATATCAAAGGCGCGTTCAAGCGTAATGATGTCTATAAGTTCAAGATCGTTACCAACCCAGAAGGAGTGCCTACGGATTCAGAACTCTACAGGAATCCCCCGGTACCTGGAAAGTAATAATTTATTAATCAACCCCTTAACCGGGTAAAACAGATACAGATATGGCAGAAATGGATACCTCGTCGGGTGGTGGCCATAAAAAAGGCCCAGGCGTAAAAAAACCCAAAAAATTGTCTACCCGGGTAGATCTTACACCCATGGTTGACCTTGGATTCCTCCTGATTACATTCTTTGTGTTCACGACAACCATGAGCCAGCCAACAGCCATGAACATGAATGAGCCGAAGGATGACCCCACGAACCAGCTGAAGGTAAAGAACTCCGGTGCCATGACCCTCTTGCTGGGAAAGTCAGACCAGGTGTATTACTACTATGGTGAACTTACCGATCCAAATACCCAGTTCAAGAACAGTGGCTTCAAGGATATCCGGGGGCTGATAGCAGCTAAAAGGAACGCAACCCCGCTCGGTGACCTGATGTATATCATCAAGGCCGACAAGGAAGCCACTTTCAAAAAT
>JANYAL010000159.1 GCA_025361325.1 Bacteroidota bacterium | reverse complement strand
CCGGTTGCAAGAGTTGTGTCAATTTCGACATACTGCTGAGCAAGGAAAGGAAGAACTGTATGTGCACGGCCATGTTGTTCGACCCAGCAGATCATTATGAACCTGCCGAAACATCTGCGCAGTTCAAAAAAAGCTCTAAATTATTTGAACGGTTCATGAAGCTGAAGCAAAATAGTTTACTGAAGATGTTTGCCAAGAAAAAAGAGGGTGAAAAAACATCAAGATCACTGCTCAAGTCCTTTTTTAATTTATAGTAAAGTCTTAAACGTATCTTATCACATGAACCTGAATAAAGAGAACAATGAACAGGAAAAGGCAAACACAGCTTTGCGGCCCGGCGCAAAAGTGGTACTGGGCTTCAGCGGTGGATTGGATACTTCTTTCTGCGTGAAATACCTGACCTCGGAAAAAGATTATGAGGTACATTCCGTTATTGTAAATACAGGTGGCTTTACTCCGGACGAATTAAAAGAGGTGGAGGAACATGCTTACCGGCTGGGCGTTAAGTCACATACATCCATTGATGCAGTGAAATCATATTATGACCGGATCATCAAATACCTGGTGTATGGGAATGTATTAAAAAACAATACTTATCCCCTTAGTGTAAGTGCTGAACGCCTGAGCCAGGCAGTATTCATTGCAGAACACGCAAAAAATCTGCAGGCAGATGCAGTGGCACATGGAAGCACCGGTGCAGGTAATGACCAGGTACGGTTTGATATGATATTCAATATCCTTTTACCGGGGGTAGAGATCGTAACACCTATACGGGATCTGCAACTGAGCCGCGAAGCGGAAATAGACTACCTCAAAAATAAAGGGGTGGAAATGAATTTCGTCAAATCGGCCTATTCAATCAATAAAGGACTATGGGGAACCAGTGTGGGCGGGCGGGAAACACTTCAAAGCAATGGCATGTTACCTGAATCTGCATGGCCTATACAGGTAACTGAGCATGGAAGCCGAAATATATCACTCGAATTTGAAAAAGGAGAGTTGGTGACCGTGGATGCACAAAGATTTGACCACCCGGTATATGCAATTCAATTCCTGCAATCAATATCAGCGCCTTTCGGGATCGGCAGGGATATACATGTTGGGGATACTATCATTGGTATCAAAGGAAGGGTGGGTTTTGAGGCGGCCGCTCCTATGATTATTATCAAGGCACATCATGCACTGGAGAAACATGTGTTAACCAAGTGGCAATTATACTGGAAAGACCAGGTCGCACTTTTCTACGGCAACTGGTTGCATGAAGGTCAGATACTTGATCCGGTCATGCGGGACATGGAGCAATTTTTTATAAGCACTCAGAAACAAGTAAGCGGTACCGTTTTTTTACAATTGAATACCTGTCACTTCCAGGTTACCGGAATTGATTCAGCACACGACCTGATGAGTAGTAAATTCGGCAACTACGGCGAAATGAATAAGACCTGGACGGGGGAGGATGTCAGGGGATTCACCAGGATTTTCGGTAATCAAACCATGATCTATCATTCAGTAAACAAGGATGCAGATGGCCAATAAGATCAGGACAGGTATCATAGGTGGGGCTGGATACACCGGAGGTGAACTGACCCGGATCTTGTTAAATCACCCCAACTCTGAGATGGTGTTCGTGCAAAGCAAGAGCAATGCAGGCAATCCCCTGCGATCAGTGCACCGGGACCTTGAAGGAGAAACATCGCTGGTATTTTCATCAGAGCCGGACCAGGACATTGATTTATTATTCATATGCCTGGGCCATGGTGAGGCGAGAAACTTCCTTGAAAACAATCCGATCAATCAAAGTATTCGAATAATTGACTTAAGCCAGGACTTCCGATTGGCAGGCAGTAATGAGTTTAAGAACAGACAATTTGTCTATGGCTTGCCGGAACTGAATAAAGAAAAAATCATTGCTGCACGGAATATAGCTAACCCGGGATGTTTTGCCACAGCCATTCAAATAGGATTACTACCACTGGCGAAAGAAGGACTACTTGATGAGGTCTTTACTGTAGGGATTACCGGTTCAACCGGTGCAGGACAAAGTTTATCCCCCACCTCGCATTTCAGTTGGCGTGCGAACAACATACAGGCTTATAAGACCCTGGAACATCAGCATAATGCGGAGATCCTGGAATCTATTCGTTCTGTTCAGTTAAGCCATTCCATAGAAGATGGCCAATTCAGTTTTGTTCCCTGGAGGGGCGATTTTACACGAGGCATATTCATCAGTTCTCAAACCAGGTGTGATCGGAACATTGAGGAATTATATGTACTGTTTGAAGAATTTTACAGCAAACATCTTTTTGTCACCGTCTGCAAAAAACAGATATTTTTAAAGCAGGTGGTGAATACTAACAAATGTGTGATACAACTTGAACAGGCGGGAAACAGGCTGGTAATACATACTGCCATTGATAATTTGTTGAAAGGCGCCAGCGGACAGGCTATACAGAATATGAATCTGATGTTTGGACTGGAGGAGACAACCGGACTGAAATTCAAAGCCAATTATTTTTAATATGCAACTGTTCGACGTATACCCGCTTAGTGATATCACCATAGATAAGGCCAGGGGGTCCTATGTGTGGGATGATAAAGGTAAAAAATACCTAGATTTCTATGGCGGCCATGCGGTCATTTCGATCGGACACACACACCC
>JANYAL010000133.1 GCA_025361325.1 Bacteroidota bacterium | reverse complement strand
TAAACATTTTATCTTCGTAATGCGTTTAATCATACCAACTGATAAAGAATGACTGCATTCTGCTATGATAAGGCAAACAGGCTTTTATGTGTACTATCAATTTTCTGCTTTATTTGCAGCTGTTCACAAATTAAATCTTCCTCAGATCTTTCCATTGAACGTTATGACGGACCAGATAAAGCTGCTGAATTTGAATTTAACCGAACAAGAGATCCTTTAACCGGCAAAATACCTGCCGACCGGCTTATAAAGTCTCTGTTGTATACTGATTCCTTAAAAAGAATACTTCCCTTTCAAATTATGACGGGATATGGCACCTGGACAGAAAGGGGTCCAAACAGTGATGCGGTCGGGCCTTCCAATGGGAATTCACGGGCCAACAGTGGTGTAACTTCAGGTAGGATCAGGGCTATTTTGGCTGATGCTGCTGATCCTACTGGTAAAACAGTTTTTATTGGTGGTGTTGATGGGGGTTTATGGAAAACTACAGATATTACGGCAAGCCCGGCCAATTGGAATTTAGTGAATGACTTTTTTTCCAACATGGCAATTACATCCATTTGCCAGGACCCATCCAATACCCTGGTAATGTATTTTGGAACAGGTGAAGCGTATTATAACAATGATGCTGTAAGAGGTTTGGGTATATGGAAAAGTACGGATGGCGGCATAACCTGGAATCAACTGCCTGCTACAATAAATTATCTGAGATGTGCTAAAATTGCCTGTGATATAGCCGGCAACATTTATCTTGCAGACAGAGGTAACGGTATTTTAAGATCTACCAATGGTGGTTCAACCTGGACAAATATTACGCCATCTGCTTCGGGTTCGGTAAGGGCAACTGATCTGGAAATCAGCAATACCGGAAGGATGCATGTTACCATTGGATTATTTGAAGTAACGAGTTATTATTTCTTCACCGATAACCCTTCAACAACAACAACTGCTGTATCGGCTGGTAATTGGCATACGGCAACCGTTGGTTTTCCTACTACTAATATTGCCCGAACCGAGATTGCCTGCTCAGGAAATACCCTGTATGCCCTACCGGCTATCAGTGCAGGTTATACTGTTCCCACCCTATATAAATCAACCGATGGCGGGGCCAATTGGGCTGCTACCGGATCTACACCGGGATTTACCAATGGACAGGGGTGGTATTGCCTTGGTGTTGATATAGATCCCTCTAACAGTAATAATGTTATCGTTGGCAGCCTCGATTGTTATCAGTCGCTTGATGGTGGGGCTACCTGGTCGCAGATCTCTCACTGGTTCGGAACCAATCCCGGGTATCAATATGTGCATGCTGATCAGCATATTATTAAATGGTACAACAACGGAAATAAATTACTGATTGGCTGCGATGGCGGATTGCATTTTTCAAGCGATAAAGGAACAACCATACGTGACCGGAATGTAGGTCTTCGCTTAAAACAATTTTATTCCTGTGCCATCCATCCCACTGCTACAGATTATTTTTTAGCAGGGGCCCAGGACAATGGTGTGCACCAGTTCAGCAGTCCGGGCCTGGGCAGTTCAGTAGAAGTTACCGGCGGTGATGGCGCTTTTGTAGCTATTGATCAAAACAATGCTAACTATCAATTTGGTTCTTATGTTTTTAACGATTATAAAAAAAGTACAAATGGTGGTGCTACCTGGTCTAATGTTTTTTATAGTAACAGTACCGGCCAGTTTATTAACCCCTGGGATTATGACAATATAAATTTTAAGATCTATGCGGCAAATACCTCCAGTAGCTATGTTAGATGGGATGACCCCCGGACAGGAAGTACCTTTACTCCGGTTACTATTGCCTTAAACAATAATATAATAAGTGCAGTAACAGTTTCACCCTACACTTCAGATCTTGTTTATATGGGAACGGATGATTATAATAACGGCGCGTATGGTGGTACCTGCCGGTTACTAAAGGTGGCAGCAGCAAACACAGCCAGTCCAACAGTTACCAGTATCAAAAGTGGTTCTATGCCGGTGTCAAATGTTACTGTTTCCTGCATCGCAGTAGGTTCAACGGATAATAATTTAATGACTTGCTTTTCAAATTACGGGATACAAAGAGTTTGGGTAAGCACCAATGGCGGTACTACCTGGACCAATATTGATGGAAACCTGCCTGATATGCCGGTCAGGTGGTGCATGTTTGTGCCCGGGCATGATGACGAAGCAATTATCGCAACTGAAGCCGGGGTCTACTTAACATCATCCATCAACGGTGGCAGCACTTAGTGGATACCCAGTCCTACTTTTCCAACAGTACGAACCGATATGCTGCGCATAAGGACTTCAGATGGCTTGATTGCCGCAGCCACCCACGGAAGGGGTTTGTGGACAGAGCCATATTTTTCCGTTCTACCCGTTACCAAATTTTTATTGCGGGGTACCTGGAGTGGAAATAATACAGCATTACAATGGGAATATTCAAAACCCTTGCCGGTTTCTGCAACTTTGGAAATTGAAATATCAACAGATGCTGTTCATTTCGCTATAGCCGGAACCATGCGTGCATCCGAAAACACTTTGTATTCATTTACAGATAAACCCAACGGGGCAAATGTCTTTTACAGAATCAAAGCCATTGAAGGAAGTGGCATCATTACCTATTCAAATACAATAAAACTTTTTAAAAACGTGCGGGAACAAAGTCTGCAACTAACAAAACTATACCCCAACCCTGTTCAACATGAGCTGCATGTAGATTTTATTGCCCCGGAGGGCGCCATGATCTATCAGATCACTTCAGCAAGCGGACAAACTGTTTGGAGAAAAAAAGAGCAACTTCAATATATGGGTGCTTATCAAAGAAGTTGGGCTATAAACGAAATAAATCCAGGTGTTTATTTCCTATCCATCATATCAAACGGCAAAACTGAAAACCATCAATTTATAAAGCAATAATGTTCAGCTTTCATGGGAAGAAAATACTTTTTGGGAGAGGCTGAAAAATCTGCTTTGACAGGGTCTGGCAGGTGAAAATTTTCATTAATGACCTGGATTACCGGATCACAGGATACACAAAACTCATAAAACCCACTACCATCTGTTTCGATATGTATCCTGCCGCCGTTGCAAGTCAGGACTTTTCATAACCATCTTGTTGAACCCTTTTTTTACTGATATTGAATTTCTAAATTTTTATAGGGTGCTGCCTTTTACTAAATAACCTATTTGTAAAATAAGGTGGCTGGTAATATTGAACAGTGACTGTTTTAAGAATAAAA
>JANYAL010000102.1 GCA_025361325.1 Bacteroidota bacterium | reverse complement strand
GGAAATAACCTACCCGGTTTGCGTAAGCGAATTTGGAACTGGCATCACGACGTAAGGACCCGGTAAGCAGGTATTTATTGGCGATGGTGAGGTTGATCCTGCCCAGGTATGAATCCAGCCGGTATTCGGGTTTGTCTGTAGCAAAAGTAGGAGCTGTACCATTGATGGTATCATGTGTGGCCCGCTGGCTAAAGGAAGCGTAATTGTTAACCCAGGTCCAGAAATCCTCATAAGAATGTTGTACCAATACGTCAAACTTGGTGTTGAGTTTTTTTAACTCTTTGGAGTAGAAAAGTCCTATATCTACAAGTTGGTTAACCTTAGATTGTTTATATGAGGTGAGTCTTCCACCCGTATTCTGCACCGTGACCAGGGTGGAGTCGATATTATCATTGCCACTGCCATTGGCTTTATCTTCACCCATATTGAATAGTACATGCAGGTCAGGAATTCCATGTACTTTGTAGTCTAACTGGAGGTTGCCAATAAAACGGTATACATTGGATTTATTATGCCTGAATTGAAGTAAACTCAGCGGATTGGGCTGGGAAGAGCCGCCATTGGTACTGATGGGAATACCATTGGGTTGCAGCCATTCAAAGTTGCCGCCGTATTTATTGGTGGTATGTACACTTTGTGTGGGATCGAAGGAAACAGCAGATCCGACAGCGCCTCCATCTGCAAAATTATTATGAGTAGAAGTGAATTTCATGTTGAAGTTCACAGAAAGATGGTCTTTCAGGAATTTGGGCGACAGGTTCAGCGAAGTGCTTACCCGGTCGAAGAAGTCCGTTTTTACCATACCTTCCTGGTTTGTATATCCAACAGAAAAACGGAAAGGAAGTTCAAATTTCTTTGAAATAGCCATCGTGCCGCTTGCACTGATATTGTTGTCGTTGCCTATGGCGGGCTGGTAGATCTGTTTTTGCCAGTCTGTGCTGGACGTTCCCAGCAGTTTGATATAAGTGCTGTCGCCTCGGGCGGCTCCATCAGCCCGGATGATGCTTCTTACCTGGTCACCACTCAACACATTAACCTCTTTAGGATTGATGCCCACAGAGACCTGGGTATTGAAATTGTATTTCACCTTGCCACGGGTTCCTTTCTTGGTAGTGATGATGATTACCCCGTTGGAAGCCCTTGAACCATACAGGGCGGTTGCAGAAGCATCTTTCAGAACGCTCATGGACTCGATGTCGTTGGGGTTGATGGTGTTCAGCAGGTTAGCAGAACCTGCAACACCATTCCCGTCTACCGGCACTCCGTCAATAACAATCAGTGGGTCGTTGCTGGCATTCAGGGAAGCACCTCCGCGTATACGGATTTTGCTACCGCCGCCCGCTGAACCGCCTCCTGAGGTGATCTGCAGGCCGGAAACCTTGCCCTGTAACAGTTGTTCAGCGGAAGTGATGTTCCCTTTCTGGAAATCCTTTGCTGATATCGCCGTAACCGAACCAGTCAGGTCGCCTCTACGCCTGGTTCCGTAAGCTACCACCACCACCTCATTCATTTGTTGTGAAGATTGTACCAGTGCTACATTAATACCGGATTGTCCGGCAGTAGCGATCTGCTGGCTTGCAAAACCTACCGCAGTGAAGACCAGGGTAGCATTGGCAGGAACGGAGATTTTAAAGGTTCCGTCTGTGTTTGTCTTGGTAGCGGTTGATGCGCCTTTTACTGTAACGGTTACGCCTGCAGCGGGGGAACCGTCTTTTGAATCGGTCACTTTACCGGTTATTACGTTTTGAGCGCCTGCAGCAAACGCGGTCAGAACGAATACCAGGAGGATCGATAAAAATTGTTTGATTTTTGTCGTGGACTTTCTCATAATGCAATCATTATCTTTTAAGATGTGTAGGAAAAAAAGCAATGCGTAAATGTTACGCAAAGTAAGGTTATTTTTTGAATAATTATTTTTTTGTTAACATTTTTTATCCCCTAAATGTCCAAACATGAAACAAAGTATGCCCCTCTAAATTACCCATTTTTATCTACAATATTGCTTTGTCACATGGCCGGTTTATTATATTTCAGTTCAAATATCAGTTTTTGACCGTTCAGCTCGTTCTTTTCATATTTCGAAAAGTTGAATTTGTACAGTTTTCCGGGCCGGTGGGGCACATTATTCTCAATTTCATTCAGATCTACGAGAATGTCCATAGTAAAGATCTTTTTCCGGAAATTCCGTCTGTCCATTTTGGTATTTAGAATAGCCTCATACAGGTTCTGCAGGTCGCGTAGCGTAAATTTTTTAGGTAGCAGGTTGAATCCAAGCGGGTGTTCCTGGATCCTCTTTTTAAGACGCTGGTAACAGGTGTCGAATATCTGCTGGTGGTCAAAAGCCAGGTCGATCACTTGCCTCACATCGTGCCAGTGTAGCTCATTATCCAGGATGTTCAGTTTATGGTGATGTATATTAATGAGTGAACAATAGGCCACAGTAACCACCCTGCCAACCGGATGCCTTCTTACTGCCCCAAAGGTATGTACCTGCTCCAGGTACACGTCATTTAGCCCCGTACGTTTCTTTAAAATGCGGTAAGCTGCCTCATCGAGGTCCTCATTGGGTGAAACAATATCACCCAGTAAAGACCATTTATGCTGGAATTTTTTGAGGTCACTGCGAATCAGCAGCACTTTTAGCTTATTCTCATCAAATCCGAAGATCACGCAATCCACAGAAAGGCCGATCCGGTTGCTGCTTTGCACTTCCGACTGGACAACGGAAAGGGTCTTGATGTGTTTCTTTTCTTTGCTATCAGTTAATGACATATGCATATACTCACGGGTGTTAAAGTTATTCTTTGATGAATCGGGTAAAATTAGTGTTGCCATTTTGCTGTATCCTCAGGAAATACATCCCTTTACCTAGTGAAGCGAACTGGTTGGTTAGGGTAATCTGGTATT
>JANYAL010000385.1 GCA_025361325.1 Bacteroidota bacterium | reverse complement strand
TTTTTTGAAGAAAAACATATTGATTTTTTTGAAGCAACCCATCCTTTTTCAACTCGTTGAATTCGAGAAGTTTTGATAAAGGGATGCTATTTCCCGTCGCAAGGGCAAGTAAAGAACTACCCTTCTTTGCTATGACACATTTACTTTTATTGACCATTCGGATATTATCCGAAACTTGGATAAAATTAGCATTCAAACCATCAAAGGCAGCTTTTACAATACTCCCGTTTTCCCCTATTGCCTGTAAAGATACTTTGGTACTGTACCTTAATGAATCACGGCCGGGTATATCTCCCAATGCAAGCTGATTATATTTCTGCAGTCCGTATTGCTCAATGTTATTGATCAGTATCTGCGGATAAAGCGGGTTAGTGGCATAACCGGCTCTTTTCAATCCGTAAGCCCAACTTTTGTAATCCATTGCGTCCAGTTTGAGCAGGGCACTGTAACGTGTGTTATTAAGTAAAAAATCACTGTGATCCCTGAAGCTTTCTGCGGCTGTACTGTAAGACCGAAAGCACTCACCCTGCAGGTCATCATCATGTGTAACGCGGGCCCCTGTCCAAGTATTCTTGCATTTTATACCGAAATGATTATTAGATTTTTTCACCAGTTCGCTATTACCGCTTTCCGTTTCCAGTAAACCCTGCGCTAATGTTATAGCAGCAGGTATTCCTGTCCGCTTCATCTCACTGACCGCAATATCACGGAAGAGTTCGATATATTGCTCCGCTGTAATGCGTTGCGCATTACCTTTTAAGAACAATAGTCCCGCTAAAACCAATATGATGATTCTTTTCATAGATTTACCTTTTTTGGATAAGTAGCAATCCATCTCTTACTGTAAGCATTACCTGGTGAACCCGACCATCCTTTATTATATGTTCATTGAAAGCATGGATGGCGGTGGCATTCCTGCCAGTAATGTTCTCCTTCAAAACCTTACCATGGAATAACACATTATCTGCCAGTATCCAGCCGCCCCTTTTAACGTACGGCAAAGTTAATTCGTAATAATTGATGTAATTCACTTTATCTGCATCTATGAATACGAGGTCCCAGACTTCTTCCAGTTCAGGTATGATCTCCAAAGCATTACCCCGATGTAACCGGATCCTTTTCTTTTCACCAGCCTGCTCAAAATATTTTTCTGCTGTATTGGCATCCTCTTCCCTGATCTCTATGGTATGTAAAAGTCCATCTTGCGTTAATCCTTTTACCAGGCACAATGAGCTAAAACCAGTGAATGTGCCAATCTCCAGTATCCTCAATGGCTGGAGCATGCAACTGATCATTTCTAATAGTTTTCCCTGTACATGTCCACTCAGGATATGCGCATGAGGATGTACAGTAAGCGTTTTCCTTTCTATTTCTGCTAGCAGATAATCAAGGGGTGAACTGTGTCTACTGGCATAATCCGCTGCGGTTTGATCGATCAGTTCCATAATGATTGAATTCCCTTAAATATAATGCCACTCTTCACTTAGTGAAAGCGGAGAATGGCACTTACTACCTGTGAAATTACAATTTTTATAATTGAATTTTCATGAATTGTAAAAAACTTAACACTACAGGGCTAATATGTTAGCTTCTTTCTCGAGTTGACGTTTCCCGTCCTTTGAAGAGATCATGAACAGGCACAGGAACGTGAACAATCCATTGAATATCAAGATCTCGATACCGATCTGAAAACCTCCGAATAAATGGAAAGAAATTGATTTAAGTGATTCGGCTGCATAAGCAGATATTGTGAATCGTTTGACGAACCATTCTGGGTTATTGAGAAAATCAATGCAAAAGATGATCAGCGGTGAAATCAGGCAGATCAACAGTGCAAACCTGTCTTTTATCTTTCGGCTGGTCAGTATACCAAATGCAAACAGTCCCAGCAGGGGGCCATATGTATAACCGGCCACTTTCAATATCACATCAATGATGGATTTATCATCTATCCATTTGAATAGCATGACCAGTAAAAAGAAGAGAATGGTAAAGGTCATGTGTACGGTCAGCCGGGTACGCCGTTTCCGGTTTTCTGTCATCCTTTTATTTTTCTTGAGACCCAGGATATCGATGCAAAAAGAAGAGGTCAGTGCGGTAAGCGCCCCATCTGCGCTGGGAAACAGTGCCGATATTAACCCAATAATGAAAATGATGGAAATGGCGACTGACAAAGTTCCCCCCAGTGCTACTGACGGGAAAAGATCATCGCCTTTCACAGAACTGCCGGTCTGAGCTGCATACAGGTAAAGTAGTCCGCCCATTAGTAAAAACAGAAAATTGACCAGAATCAGCACAATACTCAGGGTCATGATATTCTTCTGTGAATCCCTGAGCGTTCGTACACTGATATTCTTCTGCATCATTTCCTGGTCGAGCCCTGTCATGGCAATGGTGATGAAAGCACCACCCAATACCTGCTTGACAAAAAAGCCAGTTGCATTCATATCTGTATTGAACATTTTAAATAAATGATTTTCCTCAAGTGATGACAGTGCGGAACTGAAATCCAGGTGCAGCTTCCCCATGACTGTAACGATACAAACTACCAGGCCCAACAACATGAATGTAGTTTGCAGGGTGTCTGTATAAACTATAGTCTTCACCCCGCCTTCAAATGTATACAGCAGGATCAATATCAGTATCACAGCGGCAGTGAGCCAAAAAGGCACTCCAATCTTGTTCAGGATGAAGATCTGAAGTATATTCACCACCAGGTACATTCTTGCCGTGGCACCCAAAGCCCTTGACACGATAAAGAACAACGCGCCGGTCCTATAGGATACCGGCCCGAACCTTTTTTCGAGATAAAGATAAATGGAGGTAAGATTGAGTTTATAATAGATCGGCAATA
>JANYAL010000085.1 GCA_025361325.1 Bacteroidota bacterium | reverse complement strand
TTCTCGAGACCCCCAATTTTTATCCTTACCTGAGTGCAGAGACCAATCTTACTGTGGCTGCCCGGATAAAAGGCAGGGGCGAGGAGGATATACCCAGGGTGCTGAAGATGGTGAATCTCTACGAACGCAAGGATTCTAAATTCAATACCTTTTCACTGGGTATGAAACAAAGACTAGCCATCGCCTCGACTCTGCTGGGCGACCCCGCTATCCTTGTCTTTGATGAACCCACCAACGGATTAGACCCTGCCGGGATAGCTGAGATACGTGAACTGATCAAAGAACTAAACCGGCATGGAAAGACCATCATCATGGCCAGCCATATCCTCGACGAAGTGGAAAAGGTCTGTTCGCATGTGGCAATCATTCAACAAGGGGTACTAAAGGCAGTGGGTTCAGTAAGTGAAGTGATGAATACCGGGGCTGGCGCTACCGGCGCAGTTTCGCCTAAGAATGTAGTAGCGATAGGAGCTGCCGATAATGAGCTGCTGAAATCTGTCCTGCAACAGATGCCGGGCTTTGTAAGCATCGGCTTTGAAGAAAATGAATGGCAATTGATATGTGATGAGCACATCACCACAGAACAGATTAATCAATTCTGTTTCGGCAAAGGCATCATATTGAATAAACTGAACCTGAAGAGAAAATCATTGGAGACCAGGTTCCTGGAAATAACCGGGAAACAGAGCGACCGGTAATAGATCATAATCATTAATATCAGAACATGTTTCATCTCTTCAAGATAGAATGGCTTAAAATAAAGACCTACAAAACGTTCTGGATCCTTTTCCTGGCGTTCCTCGTCTTCTTCCCGCTCGCCTTTTATTTTTCGGCAAGCAAGTATATGGATACACTGAGTACTTCGGCCAGCTTCCAGGAGAACCTGCTAAAATCTATGCTAGGGGCGCCTTTTGTATTTCCACGGGTATGGCTGGCCTCCAGCTGGATGGGTGGCTTATTCTTTATCCTGATCGGGATGCTATTTATCCTGCTTATCACCAATGAAGTGCAGTTTCGCACCCATCGCCAGAACATCATTGATGGCTGGAGTCGTATGGATTTCCTGAAGGCCAAGTTCTCCCTGCTCATATTCTTTGTGGGGGTAAGCACCTTTTTGGTATTTATCATCGGGTTGGTGGTAGGAGCCATTTACTCTCCTTCCATGTCCAACATGACAGATGGGCTCTATTATGTTACCTATTTCATGCTGATGGCCACACTCTACCTGATGCTGGCCTACCTGGTGGCGATACTGGTCAAGCGTACCGGGTTATCCATCATTATCTATTTTACTATTGTTTGCATCGTGGATAATGTGCTCTGGCTGATATTTACTTTGAAAGGAAGTCAGCTCGGCTATTTCATGCCACTGGAGGCAGCCGATTCATTGGTACCAAATCCGTTCAAGCCAAAGATTATGGAAAAAAGGACCGTGGAAGATTATTACCTGGTCATCGCTTCTGTGGCCTACATAACTGTGTATGCCTGTATCATCATCAATTATTTCCGTAAGGCGGATCTGAAGACCTGATCTTCCGGATTAAATATTCTTATGGATCAGATCTTGTAAAGCTGCTTCTATCGTGGGATTTAAAAAAATAAACCCCGCTTCTTTTATCTTTTTGCAACTTACTGTGGCACTCTTTAACACCTCTATGCTTTTCCGGCCCAGCATGATCCTTATAATAAAGGAGGGAACATGCACAGCGATAAAAGACCTGCCCCGCATAGCCCTGGCCAGTTTCAATGTCAGTGTCTTATTCGAAACCGGTACGGGCGCAACAGCATTATAAGTCCCGCTTATTTCATCATGCTCTATGGCAAAAAGGAACATGCGGCAGAGATCTTCAATATCTATCCAACTCACAACTTGCCTGCCATTACCCAGTATAGCAGCTATCCCGAACCGCATTGTTTTACTGAATCCGTCCAGCGCCCCGCCCGAAGGACTTAGCACTATCCCCAGTCTTAATTTCACAAGCCGGATGCCCAGTTCCCTCACCGGTTCAATGCTCTTTTCCCACAGCCTGCAGGTCTCCCCCAGGAAATGAGTATCTGGTTCTGCCTGCTCACTGAACCCTTCTGGTAAGGTTTTGCCGGGTTGTTCAGAGTCGGGACCATACCACCCGATGGCACTTGCACTGATGACTGACTTTATCGTATGCGGATGCCGGCGAAGTGTATCTACTAGCAACTTGCTGCTCTCTGTTCGGCTGTCTGTAATCTCTTTTTTATAATCTGCCGTCCAGTTGTGGTCCATCACTCCAGCCCCTGCCAAATGGATGATATGGTCCGCCTGCTGCAATACTGAAACATCCATCGACTGATCTTGAATATTCCATAACGCATACCGGATACCAGGTACAGGGGTCGTCTCAGGGACCTTGCGCGTCAATATGATGACGGTATAACCCTGCTGCAATAGGTGCCGGGTAAGCGCCCTGCCAACCATACCCGTTCCGCCTGTGATTATAACTGTATTCATGGCATGCTATTAATAAAGTGGTAAAGAAATGAATAAAGAAATATCTTGTTAAGTTAAAAATTTGCAATTATACCACAAAGGTCCGTTATGCGCCGGTCATTGCATTAAAAAAACGTAATTTTAATATAAAAGTATTCATTGGTGAAATACCTTTCTTTTCTTTTTATTGCAGCTTTGTTGGGATTCTCAGTACCTGTCCATGCACAGACAGTTAGCTATTCGGATTATGAGAATGATGACGGGCGCGACATCAATTTCGAGATCATCGGGAAAATGAAAGGGAACTTCCTGGTGTACAAGAATCTCCGTTGGAAACACAAACTGAGCATTTTTGACAAAGACATGAACACCAAAGAGATTATTATGCTTGATTTCCTGCCGGAGAAGACACTGAACGTTGATTTCATCGCTTACCCTGATTTCTTTTACATGATCTACCAGTACCAGAAAAGGAATATTGTGCATTGCATGGGTATTAAAATGGACGGGGACGGACATAAACTTTCTGAGCCGGTGGAACTCGATACCACCCAGATCTCCCTGTTCGCTGAAAACAAGATATACAGCACCATTAACAGCGAGGATAAACAGAAGATCATGGTTTTCAAGATCCAGAAGAAGAATGAGAAGATACACCTCGTGACCCTATTGTTCGACCAGCAGCTGCAGCTCATAAAAAAAAGCAGGATGAACATGGAATTCAATGACCGCAGGGAGAATTACGGCGATTTCCTGTTAGATAATGAGGGCACCCTGGCCGTTACCCTGGCCACCCAGCCAGTAAACAGAGATTACAGCAATGAGCTCACCCTGATCACGAAGTCGCCCTTATCAGACAGCCTCGCCTTTCATACTGTTGACCTGCAGAAGAATTATGTGAATGAGGTAAAACTCAAGATCGATAACCTGAACAAGCGTTACCTCATCAATGCCTTCTTCTTCAGGAAGAACAGGGGTACAGCAGATGGCATGTTATCCTGGTGCTGGAATGCGGCACATGCGGATCAAGACTTTTCATCCTTCCTGGAATTCTCCGATTCCCTGCGTGCCGAATCCCGCACCGACGGGCACCTGCGTGATGCCTTCAATGAATTTGTTATCCGACAGGTTGTAGTGAAAAAAGATGGCGGCTTTCTGTTGCTTACCGAGGATTTTTCCAGCCAAACCAGCAGCGCCAATAACAACCTGAACACATTTAGCCCTTACAACCGGTATAACTCCTTCTATAATCCGTATACTATCTATCCCAATTCCTACTATTCCTATAATCCCTATTACAATAATTATTACCGGCCATACAACAGTTTTGCAAACCAGCAGAGTACCCGGTACTTTTATGCCAATATCGTGTTGATGAGCCTGAACAAAGACGGCAAGCCGGAATGGACCCGTGTATTACATAAGGACCAGATGGATGACAATGATGATAATTTCCTTTCCTATTCCACCATGATCTCGGGCGGGGAAATCCATTTTCTGTATAATCTCGATAGAAAGAACCAGGTGATCGCAGACGAAAGCATCACTCCGGAAGGTATCAATAAACGCAATGCCACTTTAAAGAGCCAGGAAAAAGGATACCAGTTCATGCCCAGGCTAAGTAAACAGGTGGGTGCAAACCAGTTGCTGATTCCTTGCCTGTACCGGGCTTATATCTGTTTTGCGAAAGTGGACCTGTGATACAATGGTATCATTGTTTTCCTGCTAAGATTCTTTGATGCGCATCCCTTGCATGGGTATGTGTAAAAATCTTTTCAGCGATCGCTGATTATTCATCAACTTCGCAGGGCTATTTCATCAATCCTAATCTTCTGTTGCATTGACCGGCACATTCAAAGCCAATAACCCTTACAATACCTTCCTGCTGCTGGTGTATGGCATTTTATTGAAGCTGCCCATGTTCCTGCAACCGGCAGTTCCCCATCCACAACAGATAGATGGGTTTTTATACAAGGCCCTGTTGAATTGGCTGGAGCCTTTTGGTAACAGCATTCCCGTTATATACCCGCTGATCACCTACGCATTACTGTATACACAGTCTGTTGCCCTCAACCGGAAGGTGAATGAATTGCGACTGATGCAGCAACCCAACTATCTTACCGGGATGAGTTTTTTATTGGTCACTTCACTGTTCTCCGAATGGAACATGCTGTCGGCACCCCTGATCATCAATACCTTGCTAATATGGGTTTGGGCAAAGATGAGCAGCCTGGATAATAACCCCTATCCAAGGGCTGCGCTTTTCAATATTGGGATTACGATAGGTTGCTGCACCTTCTTTTATTTTCCTTCGCTGGCTTTTGCCGCGCTGATCATATTCGGACTGGCCATTACCCGCCCCTTCAAACTGGCCGAATGGCTGATTGCCCTGGTAGGCATTATCACCCCTTATTATTTCCTGCTGGCATGGGTTTTCTTCACCAACAGGTGGAAGGGCTACCGTTTCCCGGGCTTTGCAGTCACCAATCCAAAATTCAATCAGACAAACTGGGCCTATGCAGCCATCTGCATCGTGTTGTTCCTGACAACAATTGGGCTTTTCTTCATCCAGCAGAAATTCAATCGCCAGCTTATACAGGCCCGCAAAAGCTGGAACCTGGTGTTCCTGTACATCTTAGTTGCGGTGTTTGTTCCCTTTGTGAATGCCACCCATACTTTTGAATACTGGATTCTTTGCGCCGTACCCCTTTCACCCATACTGGGCGCGGCCTTCCTGTACCCGGGTAAAAAATGGTTTCCCTGGATACTGCACTGGCTGTTGGTGGCATTTGTTATAGCCATCAGCTACTTCGTGGAATAATCCGCAGGCTCTCTTACCTTTGTCCTGCATTTAACTTAAATTTTTGCCCATGAAATTCGGAGTTATAGTTTTTCCGGGAAGCAATTGCGACAGGGATATGATGGAAGCCCTCGCTAATGACCTGCAACAGGAGGTTATCCCGCTCTGGCATAAGGACAGGGACATTAGCATGTTTACCACCGATGACTGTATCGTTCTGCCCGGCGGATTCAGTTATGGCGACTACCTGCGATGTGGCGCCATTGCCCGTTTCAGTCCCATGATGCAAAGTGTGATCCGTTTTGCCCGGGAAGGAGGGAAGCTATTCGGGGTTTGCAATGGTTTCCAGATCCTTTGCGAAAGTGGGTTATTACCCGGCGTGCTCTTGCGTAACAGCCAGCAGCGATTTGTATGTAAGAATGTATTTATCAGGGAAAGTGCTGCTGATGGCACCAAGCCCCTGATGATACCAGTAGCCCATGGGGAAGGACGTTTTTTTGCGCACGCCGAAACTGTGGAGCAGATGGAAATGCACAGGCAGATCATTTACAGATACTGCGATGACCAGGGGAGCATCAATACCGCAGGGAACCCCAATGGAGCCCTGCACAATATTGCAGGTATCTGTAATACGGAAAGGAATGTTATCGGCATGATGCCCCATCCAGAAAGGGCATGTAGCAGGCTGTTGGGCAACGAGGACGGCAGGTTGGTGTTCAACCATCTATTTGGGATTAATTAACATGTTGAGGAGTTAACTTCGTGTTAACCTGCACTGGCAAACGT
>JANYAL010000059.1 GCA_025361325.1 Bacteroidota bacterium | reverse complement strand
CAAAACCTAGCCGAAATGGATATGGATGCTGATTACACATCATCCATTATTCCATAGCTATCCCCGTTTGTTTTTGAGCTTCAAGGGTCCAAACACAAATATAATAGCAGGAATTTCCGGAAACATCAAAGCTGTCGGATTTGGCGGAATTGGCGGCTTACTCCATTTTTAAAAGGTAGCTGGTTGCAGACAGGTTGAATCCAGCATGTGTACTGCAAGGGGAAAGCATGCGGTTTCCTGCAACAAATACGCAACCTGTACACCATCTGAACACTCGCAGGCTGGATGCCGGATACCGCACGCCCGGATGACCCGTTTGGGCGGGGGTAAGCAATTCAGGATTTGAACTGTCATTCACTATTCACCAAATCACCCATTCAACGCATCTTACTATTAAAATACCCAATCTAATGTAACTTAGTCTTTCCAACAGGGACATTAACTCGTATGATAACAGATACTTACAACCGGGTGCATAATTATCTCCGGATCTCCCTGACCGATAATTGCAACCTGCGTTGTTTTTACTGTATGCCGGAGCAGGACTATATTTTTACCCCTGCTGCCCAGCTCATGCAGAAAGCGGAGATCGTGGCACTGGCAAAGCTCTTTGTTGCGAACGGCGTTGATAAGATCAGGCTTACCGGCGGGGAACCCCTGGTGCGCAAAGATGCCGGGGAGATCATTCTGGCACTCTCCGAACTCCCGGTTACCCTTACCATCACCACCAATGGAACAAGGCTTGATCATTTCCTGGATATCTTTCTGCGTTCAAGTATCCGTGCCCTCAATATCAGTCTGGATACCCTGCAGCCGGAGAAATTTCTATTGATGACGCGGTATGACCAGTTCGGCAAAGTGATGGATAATATCCGCCTGATGACAGCGCATGGCTTTCACGTGAAAGTGAATGTGGTGGTCATGCGGGGTGTGAACGAAAATGAGATCAATGATTTTATTGAATGGACCCGGGATACCCCGGTGCACATCAGGTTCATAGAATTCATGCCTTTTACGGGGAACCATTGGGAGAGCAACAAAGTTTTCACCTGGAAGGAAATGCTCGATGTAATCGGATCAAAATATACCATAACCCGTTTGGCGGATGAACAGCATGATACGGCCAAAAAATATACCGTACCCGGGCATGCCGGCACTTTTGCGGTCATTAGCACCATGAGTGCTCCCTTTTGCAGTGGATGTAACCGGATGCGCCTGACAGCCGATGGCAGGATGAAGAACTGCCTGTTCTCCCGTACCGAAACGGACCTGCTCACCCCTATGCGTAAAGGGGAGAACATATTGCCGCTCATCCTGCAGAATGTGTTGGAAAAGGCCGAAGCATTGGGCGGGCAGTTCACACCCGATTTTTTGCAACTACATGCCGAAGAGATCAATAACAGGAGCATGATCACCATCGGGGGGTAGGATGTAAAATGCTACTAAGCGATGAATAGATCTCAAAGTTTATTTTCGTACCTGATTCCGGAATGCAGCAGCTCGTTTAAATAATGTATCATGATCTCAGTTACAGAGGCCAAAAATATCATTCAGCAGAACACGGCACCCTTGTCACCACGCAGGCTCCTCCTGGAACAGGCGGCCGGACTGGTTACCACGGAGGACGTGTATGCTCCATTAGATATTCCCCCTTTCCGCCAATCATCCATGGATGGCTATGCATTTTCATTCCATGACTGGGTAAGTACTGGTAAGCTTACCGTTACAGGCATCGTTGCCGCAGGCGATACGGAACGTATAACCCTGGCCACCGGAACCGCTATACGCATTTTCACAGGAGCAGCAATTCCGGAAGGGGCCGATACGGTAGTCATGCAGGAGCGTACAAAACTGGAGTTAAATGAATTGCGCATAGACGATGCGCAACTGAAAGCTGGTTCAAATGTTCGTCCTGCCGGCGCTGAGATCCGTTCAGGTCAGCTGGCCTTACCCAAAGGCAGTATGCTTACCCCCGCCGCCATTGGATTCCTGGCCAGCCTGGGGATCACTGCCCTTGGCGTACATCCCCGGCCCTCCCTAAGCATTATCATTACTGGCGACGAATTGAAGGAACCGGGTACCCGTTTGCTGCATGGCCAGGTATATGAATCTAATTCCCTTACCCTGAAGGCTGCCTTGCAACAGCTAGGGATACATGATGTGCGGGTAATCAAAGCAAAGGACAACCTGCTCCTGCTGAGCGGGGTGCTCAAAGAGGCACTCGGGCAAACGGATATGGTCTTGCTGACAGGCGGCATCAGTGTAGGCGATCATGATCATGTACTGCAGGCCACAATGAATAATGGTGTTCAAAAATTATTCCATAAAATAAAGCAAAGGCCGGCCAAACCATTGTATTTCGGCAAGAAAGAGGATAAGTATGTTTTCGGACTCCCCGGCAATCCTGCTTCGGTCCTGATGGCCTTTTATGAATATGTCATCCCAGCCCTGGGCATTTTAAGCAATACCGGCAATATGTTACAGGTTGTAACGGCCGGATTATTGCATCCGTTTAAAAAGGCAGCTGGTCTTACCCATTTTCTGAAAGGATACTATAACGGTAAAACGGTTGCTATACTGGATGCACAGGAGTCTTTCCGGCTCAGCTCCTTCGCCCGGGCCAATTGCCTGATCCGCATAGACGAAAATGTTACTGAGTGCAGGAAGGGAGATGGGGTGGAGATACATTTGTTACCCGGTAATAATATCTTCCATGGATAGCCTGGTTATATTCTATATCCTTTTGTTCACGATCGCATTCCTCTATGCTTCCGTAGGGCATGGAGGTGCCAGCGGTTACCTGGCCCTGATGGCACTATACAGTATTACCCCGGACGTGATGAAACCCACAGCCCTGCTGCTGAACCTCTTCGTGTCGCTGACGGCATTCTTTCAGTTCTACCGGGGCGGGCACTTTATATGGAAAATATTCCTGCCCTTTGCCCTGGCCTCTGTACCCCTGGCTTTTGCGGGCGGGCTCATTACCATCGATCCCTTTATCTATAAGAAGATACTGGGACTGCTGCTGCTGATACCCATCATCAGGTTCCTTTTCTTCCATACGTACCTGGTAACTGAGCCGAGAAGGCCCGACACCTTTTTATCATTGTTCATTGGTGCGGCCATCGGATTTCTGTCGGGGCTGATTGGCATTGGCGGCGGGATACTGTTATCGCCGGTATTGCTGTTACTGAAATGGACAGATATGAAGCAGACTGCAGCAATCAGTGCATTGTTTATTTTTGTAAATTCATTGTCCGGTTTGGGCGGACAATTTGCCAAAGGGATCCACTTTACCGCGAACATGTATATATATGTGGTCATTGCATTTGCTGGGGGTATCCTGGGCGCTTATTTTGGTGCACTGCGTTTCAGGCATATTGTGTTGCAATACCTGCTTTCGGTGGTGCTGATGGTAGCGGCATATAAATTATTGTTAACTACGGCTTAGGGTTGGAACAGGGTTCCTGATTTTAAGTCGATTAAACTCATTTATGCAGGTCAGGGTCATTCTTTTTGGGCAGCTTACAGAAATACTGGGACAGGAACTGGTACTGGATCATCTCGAAGATACGGATGGCCTGAAAGCAGAACTCATCAGCAGGTACCCCGCCCTGGGAGCGATGACATTTGTCATGGCTCTTGATAACAGGACAGTCACCGGAAATACCCGCCTGTCCAATAACAGCACCGTGGCACTGTTGCCGCCTTTTTCCGGGGGATGACTATGAATGAAGCTAACACATATGATCGTTACCAGCGCCAGATTATCCTCCCGGATTTTGGTGTTGGCAGGCAGCAGAAACTCATGCGGGCCAAAGTGCTGGTAATTGGTGCGGGTGGTCTTGGATGCCCGGTATTACAGTACCTGGCTGCAGCTGGTATCGGAACCATCGGCATCGCAGATGATGACCTGGTGTCATTATCCAACCTGCACCGGCAGGTCCTTTTCACCGTACATGATATCGGATTGAATAAGGCTGAAAGGGCTTTAGCGGTCCTGGAGCAGCTGAATCCGGAGATACAATATATCGCCTATCCAAAAAGGCTAACCGTAGAGAATGCATTTGAGATCATCGGTGATTACGATATGGTGGTTGATGGAACGGATAATTTCTCGAGCCGATATCTCATCAACGATGCCTGTGTGCTTATGAAAAAGCCACTTGTCTTTGGTGCGGTCTCAAGGTTCGAAGGGCAGGTGACCGTATTCAATTACCGGGACGATGCGCATGATGAACCGGTCAATTACCGCGACCTTTTCCCCAGTCCCCCCCGGGCAGGAGAAATAAGCAACTGTGCGGAAGCAGGGGTGCTGGGTGTTGTACCGGGTATCCTGGGTGTTATGATGGCCAATGAGGTCATAAAAGGCATAACCGGTATGGGTACCTTGCTCAATGGCCGGCTCCTGACCTATAATGCATGCAACAACCAGGTATATGAACTGGCATTACAGGTGAACAGAGATGCCCGCGTTTCCATGCCTGCTGATAAAAAGGAATTCATGGAAATGGATTATGACTGTTTATGCGGGGTGGGGGATAAGGGGTTTGAGATCGATTACAAGACCTTTAGTGAACTGGTCAGGGCCGGCGATATAGCGGTGATAGATGTACGCGAAGCAGGAGAAGTACCTGCCTTTGATAAATTTGATGTTGTCAATATCCCGCTGCATCAACTTAGCCGGGAGCTGTCACAGATACAGGCAGGTATTGTTGTAACCGTTTGTCAGTCTGGCCAGCGCAGCCTGGTAGCTGCCGGGGAATTGGCCTCTGCCTTTGGCAATTCAAAAAAGATATACAGCCTGAAGGGAGGGGTTTTGCAATGGCCCCTGCTTCATAAAAAAGAATTATCATGAAGGATAATAAACCTGCAAACATATTCATTCAGGGTCCTGTTACTGCTTCTTTCATTGCGGAAAGCATTCAAAAACACCAGTCACGAACAGCCATCGGCGGGCACAGCATCTTTTTAGGACAGGTTAGGGCGGATGACATCGAAGGAAAAAAGGTCACCGCCATTGAATTCACGGCTTACGAAGAGATGGCGCTGGAGCAGATGCATACGATCCGGGAGGATATCTTTGCACAGTACAACCTGAGTTGCTTGCATGTATATCACAGTCTGGGCCGGGTACCCACTGGCGAGATCTGTATGTTTGTGTTTACGTCTGCGGCTCACCGCAAGCCAGCCACAGAGGCCTGTGCTGAACTGGTGGAACGGATAAAAGCCGAATTGCCGGTATGGGGAAAGGAACTGTTCGGGGATGAATCCCATCAGTGGAAGAAGAACAAGCCCTGAGTCCGGGGACGGTTGTACTGAATAATACGATGGTCAATATCACACATAAGTCTAACAGTTTAAGAGTGGCAATCGCTTCTGCCAGGTTGCATGTTTCCAGGCAGGAAACCATGGAGGCCATCAGGAACAGGAAGGTTCCCAAGGGTGATGTGTTCGAATTCTCCCGGGCGGCCGGTCTGCTGGCGGTCAAGAAGACCAGTGATGTTATCCCAGACTGTCACCCCCTTCCCGTTGAATATGCGTCTATTCATCATGAGATCGACGGAATGGATATCATCATCACCGTTGAGGTACATACGATTTACAAGACAGGGGTAGAAGTAGAGGCCATGCATGGGGCTGCTGTTACGGCACTAACGATGTACGATATGCTTAAACCCCTGGATAAGGAGATATCCATTTCTTCCATTAAACTGGAGAGCAAACGGGGCGGCAAAACAGATCACAGGTCTGAACAAGGATCTGAGTTGCATTGCAAGGTAATTGTATGTTCCGACACAGTATCTGCCGGCAAAGAAGAGGACCGCACGGGTAAGGCGATCCTGGAAAAACTAAAGGCCTTGAATATAAGTGCCGATCTGGAGGTCATCCCCGATGATTTTTCAGGTATACAGGCAAAAGCCACACAACTAAGTGTTGGGGGGGCTGATCTTATTCTGTTTGCAGGAGGTACCGGTCTCTCGGACAGGGATGTTACCCCGGAAGCCATAGCTCCCTTGCTCGACAGGGAGATCCCTGGCATCATGGAAGCATCCCGGAGCTATGGTATGCAACGCACACCTTATGCCATGTTATCACGTGGTGTTGCGGGATTCATCAAGCATACACTGGTCATTACGCTACCCGGGTCACCCCGCGGTGCAGATGAGACCATGGACGCCCTATTCCCCTATGTATTGCATGTGTTTCAGGTAGCAAAGGGCATCCGGCATGATACATAGTGATGCATCGGACAGGTATGAATAAACTTCATCACTTACTTGCTATCCCATAAACTGCTTTGCCTTTTTACTACCTCTTAGTTCCAGGTGATGGCACGTGTCTTCAAGTCAACCGTTACCGCATCACTCTCTGTTTTCTGCTCGATCTCTGCATCATGGTATTCGATCCTTAATGTGGCAGCGCTGCAGATGATACGCAGGTATCCGTAGTTCTTGTCGTCATAGTTCTCAAAGATGATATCCTTGGAATAGGTATCTGTCTTATTCACTTTTACGGGTTCGGGTGTTCTTACGGGGTTTCCCAGTTTATTCAGTGATCTAACATTGTGCCCGCTGTTACCGCAAACGATGTAGGGAATGTCATGCTGTCCGATGGTTCGCGTGTAACGCTGGTAATTATGCGCATGACCCGAAAGAACGGCATGGGGCCAGCAGCCGGCAGTATTGCAGGCCTCGTCGATCTGTTTAAGCATATCCGGACTTCCGCTGTGTCCTTTTCCTCCATAAGTGAACGGTGGATGATGCACGGCCAGTATGATGCATTTGCCGCTTGACTTTGCATCTTTTAGCTGTTGTACCAGGAACTTTAGCTGCTGGTCGTCATTGTTGGGAGTCAGGATTCCGGGGTCTTCCAGTACATTGCTGTACAGCCCGATCAATCGTACAAAAGGGGCATCCAGGGCAAAATAAACGCCCGGTTGTATCATGGCAGTACGGATCAGTCCGGAGGCTTCGTTCGTATGAACGGAT
>JANYAL010000021.1 GCA_025361325.1 Bacteroidota bacterium | reverse complement strand
GCATTTCAAGTATAGTCGCCAAAGAAAGTCAAGGTATTTGAACATATGATGCTGCATTTCTTATTGCTGCGAATTGGGTATCCTTTTAAAAGAATCTTTTTATTCTATGTTGGTCTTTATCTTGAGAGGATCGTAGAATATGTATTTCTTTTATTTTTCTTTACCTAGTCGGTTTATTATTTCTATTTATATAAATCACTTTTTCCTTGATCTCAATCGTAGATCCGTCTTAGGTAGTAATCTGGCTGTCATTTCCAATTTCGGTGAACATGTACTGGGTATTTTTTATCCGGATATTTCATTGTCTATACCTGAGTTGTATTATTTTATTTATTTTTCGAGGGCAATCTCTTTAAGTTAATTATGATTTTAATACAGGGTGGACTTCGCATTTTAGATCCCTCTCCTGAACTTTGTTATAAGGATATCCCTGATCACTGTTTTGTCCTTTTTTTATACGATTTTTACATAAATAATGTTACATGGAAGTTGGAACAGGCTCAGGAAATATGGTCATCAGGTGTATTGAACAATTCAGGAAAATAATTGGACCTTCCAATGTATTTATTGATTCAGAGAGTTTAAATCATTATGCCCATGACGAAACGGAGAATCTTCATTTCCTGCCAGATATTGTTTTAAAACCCAGGACGGCAAGTGAGATCAGTAAGATCATGTTTATTTGCAACAGGGAATTGATACCGGTTACCCCCCGGGGTGCCGGTACCGGGCTCAGCGGTGGAGCTTTACCCCAGTTTGGGGGCGTTCTTATTTCCACAGAACGTATGAATTCAATCATTGAGATCGATGAACGCAACCTGCAGGTTACCACCGAACCAGGGGTTATTACAGAGGTATTGCAAAATGCAGTAAAGGAAAAAGGTCTTTTCTATCCGCCTGATCCAAGCAGCAGGGGAAGTTGTTTCATAGGTGGCAATATAGCGGAGAATAGTGGAGGGCCTAAAGCAGTGAAATATGGTGTTGTAAAAGATTATGTGCTTAACCTGGAGATGGTTTTGCCATCGGGGGAGATTATTTGGACAGGTGCCAATGTATTGAAGAATTCTACAGGATATAATTTAACCCAACTGGTTGTAGGAAGTGAAGGCACATTGGGTATTGTTTCCAGGATTGTCCTGAAATTATTGCCTTTCCCGAAGTATGATCTGTTGATGCTTGTACCCTTTAATTCACTGGAAAGGGCGGGAGAGGCAGTTAGTGCCATTTTCCGGGCTGGATTTACACCAAGTGCACTTGAACTGATGGAGATCGATGCACTGAAGATCGTGAGCAGGTTTGTAGAGAGTAACGTAGTACCCGTGACTGATGATATTGCGGCCCATCTTATCATTGAAGTGGATGGCAATCACCCAGAAACTTTGATGCAGGAGATGGAATCCATTTCGGAACTGTTGCTTCAATATGATTGTGGCGAAGTCTTTTTTGCGGATGATGCTCAGCAGAAGGAAGAACTGTGGAAATTGCGGAGAAGGGTGGCTGAGGCTGTTAAGATCGACGGATATACTATTGAAGAGGATACTGTAGTACCTCGTGCCGAATTGCCTGCATTGATACATGGCGTGAAAGAACTGGGTAAGCAATTTGATTTTAAAGCTGTCTGTTACGGTCATGCGGGTGATGGAAACCTGCATATCCGTATTAAGAAAGAAGGGAGCATCTATAGTCTGAATAATCCGAAAGTATTACCGGCCTTAAAGGCATTGTTTTCACTTGTTAAAAAACTTGGCGGAACTATTAGCGGGGAGCACGGGATCGGCCTGGTACAGAAAGAATATATGGATATTGTTTTAGAGAATGCCAATCTGGGCCTCATGAAGGGAATCAAAAGATTATTTGATCCCAACAATATCCTGAATAGTGGAAAAATATTCGACATGGATTAAACTTATGTTCTTATGGCTATTCTAACTTCGGGATAAAAGTGCTCATTCTAATTTAAATAGTATAAAATCATGAAAAAATCAATTCTTGTTCTTACCTTATGGGCCACTGCATCGGGGCTTATGGCGCAGGATGAGAACCATATTAAGGGAAAGGGGTTCAGGAAAGAGAATCTGTTCACGGGTGGCAATATAACTGCTTCCTTCTTTTCCGGCACTACATTACTGGGTCTCAGTCCTTATTTTGGGTACAGTCTGAATAAGTACATGGATCTGGCCGCATCCATTAATTTCAATTACACTTCACAAAGGGATTATACTGAATATGGTGACAAAGCGAGGCAAACGGTCTTTGGCCCGGGCGCTTTTGTACGCTTGTTCCCGGTGAATTTCCTGTTTGCGCAGGCACAATATGAACATAATTTTATCCGGTTCAAATATATCCCTGCATCCAACACAACTACATATTTACCTTCCATTTCCCATTATGATGTGAACAGTTTCCTGGTCGGTGGTGGGTATTCCAGCGGAAGAGGAATGGGAAATAACACTTACTATTACCTGTCTGTTATGTGGGATATCGGCGGCGTGGCCCAATCACCCTATGTGGATGGACTGGGCAGGAACTTTCCGGTCATCAGAGCAGGATTCAATATCGCACTTTTCCAGGGAAATAAGTATAATAGGATCAAGTAGTATCAAAAAAGATATTTGGTGAATTCTAGCGGAGAGCTGAGGATGATGAATTTGGTCTCAATATGGTCATACAGGAAATTCTCTTCCTGCATTTGTTGCACTTGAGCAATCAAGTGGTCATAAAAACCGGCTGTGTTGAGAATGAATATCTTTTTATTATGGATGTTCAGTTGGTTCCAGGTTAGCATCTCAAATAATTCATCCATAGTGCCAAATCCTCCTGGCAGAATGACGGCAGCATCACACATTTCATAGAGCATTTTTTTTCGAGTATGCATATCCTTGACGACGATCAGTTCAGTGATGCCTTCATGGTGGTGTTCCCATTCAGTGAGTATATGGGGAATGACTCCAATCACTTTTCCATTGGCCGACAGTACGGCATTGGCAATTTCACCCATGATGCCCTTGTTGCCTCCGCCATAGATCAGTGTAATTCTTTTCGCTGCCATTAGAAGACCCAGTTGCTTCGCCACTTCCCTGAATAAAGGGTTGTTGCCGTTTTTAGAACCGCAAAAGGCAGCCAATGTAGATATCGACATAAATTTTAAAGCTTATTTATAGCAAAGACACGAATTTTTATCTATTTTCATTATTATTTATCAATTATTCATTTCATGTCGCCCATAATTCTGTTCTCCTTTGTCATTGGTTATTTTTTAATACTCCTCCTTGTTGCATATTTCACCTCCCGCAATTCAAATAACGATTCATTTTTCATAGGGAACAGGAGCAGTAACTGGATGCTGGTGGCATTCGGAATGATCGGTACCTCATTGAGCGGCGTAACATTTGTAAGTGTTCCAGGTACGGTTGGTTCGGCGGGCTTTCAGTATTTCCAGGTGGTGATCGGTTATTTCCTGGGCTACCTAGTGGTAGCGTTCATCTTATTGCCGATCTATTATAAACTCAATCTTACCTCCATTTATCTTTATCTCGAAAAAAGGTTCGGGCCGGTATCCTATAAGACCGGCGCGTTATTCTTTATCGTGTCAAGGGCTTTGGGTGCCACGGCAAGGATGTACCTGGTGGTGAATATACTTCAGATATTCATCCTGAACAAGATGGGAGTGCCTTTTTGGCTCACTGCCGCTGTGATACTGATATTAATCCTGCTGTATACATTTGAAGGCGGGGTGAAGACTATAGTTTATACAGACACTCTGCAAACCACATTCATGTTGTTGGGCCTGGTAGTTTGTATCGTTACAGTCATGGGGAAGCTGCACCTGGATTTCAGTTCCGCACTGT
>JANYAL010000416.1 GCA_025361325.1 Bacteroidota bacterium | reverse complement strand
CCTGTATAAAGAAAAATATGCAGAAATCATGCGGCAGAGATCCATTGACAAATGGGGCAATAGATTCATCGCTTTCCGAACCCTGTTGCAGGTTGTTAACTAGTTGTGTAAAACATTACCGGATTGAAGCAGAGTATTAACACATTCTGTGATTTTTGTTATACCAATTCGTATAATATACCTGCCACTTCCCCTGTAATCTCCTATGCAACAGTGGTTTTTCCCAAATAAGCAGACTGATTGACCCACATTTCTTATAATGCCTCTTCCCGTCAAAACCTTATTCCTTCTGTATTTCAGCGTTTTGTTAAAAAATAAATAATTATTAAAATAATTTTGTTGCAATCAAAAACCTTCTATATTTGTTGCAGTTAAAAAAAATAAACATGAACAAAGCTGAATTAATTTCAAAACTTGCTGATGATGCAGGTATTACAAAGACACAAGCAAACGCTGCGCTGGATTCTTTTGTAGAAGCTGTTACCAAAACTTTAAAAAGCGGTGGCAAGGTTACACTAGTTGGCTTTGGTACTTTCTCAGTATCAAAAAGAGCTGCACGGAATGGCCGCAACCCCCAAACAGGTGCCATTATCAAGATTAAGGCCAAAAAAGTTGCGAAATTCAAAGCTGGCAAGGAATTATCTGCAAAAATGTAATGTTGTATCTGAAAAACCAGCCAGAAAGCCGGTTTAATAGCAAGGTGCAACAGTACCTTGCTTTTTTTTGAACCTGATTTGATTCTTTATTTAAAACAGTAAAATATAAATATTATGGGACGCGGAGATAAAAAGACAAAAAGGGGAAAAATTTTTAAAGGCTCACATGGTAAATTAAGACCTTCCAAGAAAGTGAATAAGCCTAAGACAGCGACGGTTCATGTAGTTAAGGAAGAGCCAGTGATAGAAGTAGCGGAAGCTCCAAAAAAGAGGGCTGTTGCAAAGAAAAGCAAACCTGCTGGCGAATAATCTGAGCGGGATTAATGTTGATTGATTAGGTAAATGCACTTGATGAGGTTAATATCATAATCAATTTAATGAATCTGTCAACCCATAGATTTATTCAAATAATGCTCAAGGTGCCAGCCTGTCTGTAGTCCAGTTTCCATTTTCCGTTAAATTATACCGAATGCGGTCATGCAGGCGATTGGAACGTCCCTGCCAAAATTCTATAATGTACGGTTTCACAGCATATCCCCCCCACTGAGGTGGCCTGGATATTTTATTGTCTACGAACTGGTCATGGAATTGTGCAAGTCGTTCTTCCAGGCTTTCCCTACCGGGTATGACCTGACTTTGGGGAGAGGCCCAAGTACCCAACTGGCTTCCCCTGGGTCTTGAATCGAAGTACTCATCACTGGCTTCAGGAATCAGCCTTTCTGCATTTCCGGTTATTCTTACCTGCCGCTCCATTTCCTTCCAGAAAAAGACAAGGCAGGCATATGGGTTTTCAGTGAGCTCCAATCCCTTTTGGCTTTCATAATTGGTAAAAAAAACAAAACCTTGTTCGGAATAGCTTTTCAGCAAAACAATCCTGGCAGAAGGAATACCTGCCGAAGAGGTGGTGGCCAGCGTCATAGCATTAACTTCCTCAATGCCAAAACTGACCGCATCATCCCACCAGCGTGTGAACTGGGTAATAGGGTTTTTCTCCAAGTCGGACTCCATCAATGAATTCAATATGTAATCTTTTCGTATTTCAAATAGTTTTGCCATAACAGAATTATAATTAGCAAAGTTCCTTAAAATACAAATAGTAAAAGCATGACTTTATGGTCATGCTTACCCATATATTATATTATACCTATTTTGAAATCGTTAATCTGCCTTTTTCTCGATATCATGTTTCAGGCTGTCGAAACCGCCCTTGATGCTGTCACTCGGAGAACGGTACATATAGGCACTGGCCAAAACCGTGATGGCAGCCGCTGCACCAGTGAATATTCCGAAACCGTAACCTCCTCCGGACCCAGTAGCACCTGAAAGCTGAATGAAAAATATCAATACACCTAGTAAAGACAATGCACCGCATGCCAGACTAATTAACCAGAATGATTGGTTCATAGGCTTGGTCTGGTCTCCAACAAATGCAACTATGCCAGCACCGATGAAAGCTAAAAATGCCAATATTCCCCAACTATGCATTCCGCTGACACTACTACTGTAACCAAACATACTTATCGAATACCAAGGTAAAAAACAAGAAATTACTCCGACTGCGGCGGCGATTAATACAAATTTGCGTTGTTTGTTCAAAGTTTGAAAGTTCATAATCAATAAGTTTTAGAAATGAAAATTATAAAAACCAAGGCAGCTATGCAAGTGTTTATCATTATATTTTTAAAAAATCGAACAATATCTTTGCAGGTTTCAGATTCTTGCCCGTGTATGCATTTCTTTCACAAATCCTTCCAGGATCCGGAACCTGGCTACCCATTCGTCCCTTTCCATAACGGTATTGGTTAATTGGCTTTCAAGCTCCCCGATCCTGCCTGCGATTATTAACAGTTCGACATTTTGCACTTTAAGCAGGTCAAACTGTTCCTGCAGATCAGAATACCGGCTCAACAACATATGGTATTCCTGTACCATATCATTTAACTTGGCCTGCAAGTCTCCAACTGGAGTAGGTTCCTGCAGCAATACCAGTTCCCTTTCCACAGCCCCTTCGGCCTGTTTCTCCTTTTCACCAATTAGGTTCTGCATGCTTTGAATGGCTTCCAACTGGAAATCCAGATTGCTTTGCAATTCGATTATATCTGCCTCATTTTTCCGTATCGCTGCAATTTCCTGTTCCCGAGCAAACAATACAGAATTCAGTTCTTCCATTTGAAAATGTAGGATTTGGTTATCAGTATTTAGCTGCCTGAGATCACCTGTGGAATTCATATTCTGGAGGTTTTTGCTGGGTCAACTACTGAAATTATACGTTTTAATGCTTAATAACAAGAAAATCAAGGCTTTTTTGTAATTTAAAGGCAATAAAGCGTTCCGAGGCAGCGTATAGCACTTCTGGGGCATCTTTAGTAAAAAGTGCCCGATGTAAAACTGCATTTACTTGACGGAAGATGAACTCATACGGGGATGTATTAGGGAGGATGCCGCCTGCCAGCGGGAGGTGTTTAACCGTTTTGCAGGGCGTATGCTGGGCGTATGCAACAGATATGCACGTAACAGTGCCGATGCAGAGGATATTTTACAGGATGCATTTATCAAGATATTTGAAAAGATACACCAGTTCAAATTTGAAGGTTCCTTTGAGGGTTGGATAAGAAGGATCATGGTAAACACGGCTTTGAAAAAATATTCCCTGCGACGATATGAAAAGGAAGTGAGTGGTTATGAGATCAGGGACAGGGACGAAAGCATGGAAGAACCCTCCGCTTATGCACACCTGACACAAAAGGAATTGCTGGGTATTATCAATGAATTGCCTGACGGATACAGGATGGTATTTAATTTATATGTGATTGAAGGATACCAGCATGACGAGATAGCGGAAATGCTGAACATACAGGCTGGTACCAGTCGCAGCCAGTTGGTAAAAGCAAGGAACATGTTACAACAACGAATAATGGAAATACAAAAGGTTTCGGTATGAATAATAACCGACAATTTGATGAAAAAATAAAAGCTCAATTCAGCGAATATATACCTGATGTGCATCCGCGTATCTGGGAAAATATTATTGCTGAAAAAAGAAGGAGAAGGCCGGCCGGTTTCTGGCTGACCTTTATTAACACCCGGAACATGCTGGTCTTATTGGGATTAATACTGGCAACTGGTGGGGGAGTATGGATCCTGCTAAACGTGAATGCTCAACATGAGGGAAGCCTAAATAAAACATCTGAGCTCTTTCATATTAATAAACAGTCATATTCAGGTTTACAGGTAAAACCAGCAAATATAGATCTAAACAGCAAGGCCAGGTCTTTAGCCGAACCTTTATTAAACGATAAAAACAATCCTTCCACTCAGACCGACCATGCAGATAATACCCGGGCATCTGGTTACATGAGCCGCCGGTCAGGCCAATCCATTAATATCAGCTTTACCAATTCTTCTGCACAGACCGACCAAGTAGAAAATATCCCTTTCAATAACAATAAGACCAATAAATCTTCAGTATCCCCATCCATTAAGAATCTGAATACGGATGAGAACATATCTGTTCCGGATGATCTCTCAGAGGTAGGTAGTCTTTTTGGAAGGCTGATGTACCAGGCCCGGAAACTGTTACACACGGAGTACAGAAAAATGGAATTACAGCCACGCAAAATACCTTCCTGGCTATTACCCGATTGCCCTTCCATGGAAAAGAATGCTGCAGGCAACAAAAAATACCTCGAGTTTTACGGAGGACCTGATATTGCCTTCAGCATTATGAGCGATACTGGTAATTCGGCCTACCTGCAAAAAAGAAAAGTGAGCACCAATATCTCCTCTGCATTCAGTGCGGGTGTACGATTTACCAAAGTATTCAGCAATTCTATATGCATCAGGACCGGTGTCAATTATAGCCAGATCAATGAGAAGTTCACCTACGTTCAGGGTAACCTGGTACAGATCACCTACATCATTGACGCCAATGGAGATACTACGGGAAGTTATATTACTACTGGTACCCGGTACAAGACCACATATAATAAGTACCGCAGCATTGATGTTCCTCTGCTCTTGGGTTACGAAGTGGGAAACGGAAAGTTACATGCCAATATCAATGCCGGTCCGGTAATCAATATCTATAGCTGGCAAAAAGGCGAGGTCCTGGATACTGCACTGAAACCGGTCAGCATAACAACCGGGAAAGGCAGTTCTCCATACCAGTTCAAAACAAATGCAGGTATAGGCTTCATGGCCTCAGCATCTGTATACTATAAGTTAAATGAGAATACGCATCTGATGGCTGAACCGTATTATCGCTACAACCTTTCTCAACTGAATAAGGAGAATCTTACACTTAAACAAAAATTTAATACAGCCGGCATAAGGTTGGGCATTAGGTTGGATCTTAAATAACAGGCTGCGGTTTCATAACTGCAGGTATCTTATTTTATGAAAAATGGGGGGAAATACACAATGATGTACAGGAAAATACTTCCGCTATTATTGATTTCTGCAGGTATATTGTTTCAGGCATGCAAGAAGGATACTGATATCTTTATACCAGACCCCGGTCAACTAAACGGACCTGATACAGCATGGTACAGCACTATAACACCTGCCATGCCAGTCTCATCAATAATTAACAACATATCCTACAATAACTATACAGACAGTATTCAGTCAAATAGCAATACTGCCTATGTATTAACCCCTTTTGGTCTGAATTGTGGCTTTCCCCCTCACAGTATTCAGGGCATAGCCGGGCAGGTAATCACCGGAACCGTGCAGGTAGAAGTAATGCTGGTAAAAAAGAAAGGCGATATAATCAGGTTGAATCTGCCCACCACATCAAATGGCCGGCTGCTCGTGAGCGGTGGCGAAATATATATACGCCTAAAAAAGGACAATCAGGAACTTCAATTGGCACCTAATGCCAGGATCTACCTGAGCTACCCGGCAGACCAACCTGTGAACACCCAGATGAAACTTTTCATGGGAATTGAATCCAATACTTTTCCATTGAACTGGTACCCAAATTCTGATCCGGTCAATAACACCATCAACATAACCCCCCAGAATTATGAGATACAGACCAACCACCTGCACTGGATCAGCACAGATTATTTTTATGATACCGCCAATATACCACGTGTGGTCGTTACCGCAGACATGGCAAATTATTTTACCAATTCCAATACAATAGCTTTCACAGTTTTTAAGGACTTCCATTCGGTTGTGGGCATGTATGGCGACATTTCCACAAGGTCTTTCAGCACGGGCAGGCTTCCCGTGGGGAAAGCTATAACCGTAGTTGTGATCTCCAAACAGGGAAACGATTATTTTTTGGGATATGAGAATGCTGTGACCGCTTATGCTAACGGTGGTTCTGCTGTACAGCATTTGGTGGTAAAGCCGGTTAAAACATTAATGCCGGATATATTGAATTTCCTGAATTCTCTATGACCACACAATTACATAAAAAAGAGCGGCTACACTTAACCATTGATAAGGTTCAGCTTAGTTGACAAGGGTGCCCACTTTCTCTCCGGTGACTACCTTTAAAAGGTTTCCCGGGGTATTCATATCGAATACAACAATGGGAAGGTTATTTTCCATGCAAAGGGTGAACGCAGTCATATCCATCACCCGCAAATTCTTCTGTATACAATCTACAAATGAGATTGTTTCATATTTAATTGCCTGAGGATCCTTTTCTGGGTCTGCAGAATAGATACCGTTGACCCTTGTTCCTTTTAAGATCACATCTGCCTTGATCTCAATTGCACGAAGCGAACCAGCGGTATCTGTGGTAAAATAAGGGTTGCCCGTTCCTGCACCAAAAATCACAACCCTTCCTTTTTCGAGATGTCGCATGGCACGGCGGCGGATATAGGGTTCTGCTATCTGTTCCATTTTGATAGCACTTTGCAGACGTGTATACACACCGGCCTTTTCAAGCCCGCTCTGTACTGCCATCCCGTTGATCACAGTGGCAAGCATCCCCATATAGTCTCCCTGCGCCCTTTCGATCCCTGTTTCAGCTTCATTCATACCGCGGTAGATATTCCCGCCCCCGATCACAATGGCCAACTGCACCCCCAGTTCCGTAACACTCTTCACATCCTGAGCATAGCGGGCGATGACATCACTGTCCAAGCCGAAATTCTTTTCACCCATTAATGATTCGCCTGAAAGTTTTAGTAAGACCCTTTTATACCTGGGAAGCATGTATTGAATATTTTTGCGAAGATATAGGTTAAAATGTATTTCATGGAGATTCATGCTTAACAGCCTGCATGGAATACAATATGGGCATTTTCTCATCCATGCCTTTTATTCGCCACATCCCGTCTTTACCTTGCTCCATGCAATGGAAACAATTATATGGCGAATAAGGAAATTCGTGGAACTGCTTAACCACCATTCTCCTGCCGAGTAAGGCAGTAAACAGTTCACTGAAAGGATGGTTCCATCCGTAATTCATAGTGGTAATGGGTGCATCCCTGTCCGAATAGGTACCCTTTAGTTCTTCTGCAATGACCTCTTTATTGAAGTAATGGTATTTGATATGGCGGAACTGCTCATCCATCATCCACAGAACCGGATGAAAGTCCACAATATAAAAAATGCCTCCAGGTCTCAGGAAATGATCAACAACACTTGCCCATCTGTCCAGGTCTGGCAACCAGCCAATGGTGCCGTAAGAAGTGTATACGATATCAAAGGAGGCCGGAATGACAGAGGCTAGTGAAAGTGCCGCCAGGTCGTAAACGTTGGCGCAGATGAATTTCGATCCTAGCTTCAGTTCCGCGGCCGTTTCCCGGGCCAGTTTAATCGATTCTTCACTAAAGTCCACCCCGGTGGCAATAGCCCCTTCCCTTTCCCAACTCATGGTATCCATACCGAAATGGCATTGCAGGTGAAGCAAAGTCTTTCCTTTAACATCACCAAGCTCTTTCCGCTCGATCTCGTTCAGTGATGACCTGCCAATTTTGAAACCTTCGAGGTCATAAAAAGGGGAAACTTTATGTAGGGCCGTGCGTTTGTTCCAGGAAGTTTTATTGGCTTCAAAAAAGAAAGCGTAATCTATCATGGGCAATGATACAAAAAAAGTCGAAACAGTTGTTTCGCCTTATTCATTATGTTGTTCAGGTCTATGGCCTAGTCATTCGGATGAATGCTTTCCAGGGATCAACCTAATGCCACCCGTTTAAATTCCGTTACTTTAAGTTCAGGGTTCACACTCTTCAGATATTCCGACACGCTTTTGCTACTGTCCTTCACAAAATCCTGTGCCATCAGCGTATTCTCCTTATAGAACTTGTTAATCTTACCTATGGCGATCTTCTCAGCCATTTCTGCCGGTTTGCCCTCCGCCTTGATCTGCTCTATTGCAATTTCCTTCTCCCTGGCAACGGTTTCAGCCGGCACGGAAGACTCATCCACGGCTAAAGGATTCATAGCAGCGATCTGCATAGCCACATCCTTTCCAGCCTCGTATTCGTGCTTGTTCATACCCACCAGCACCCCCATTCGGTATGAACCATGTATATAGCAGGCCACATAATCCGCATTTACCCTTTCCAGACGTGTGATACCAATCTTCTCCCCAATTGCGGCCAATTTATCATTCACCAGTTCAGATACCTTTTCATTTCCGATCATGATTTCATTCAGTTCTTCAATGCTTTGCACATTACGGTCAATGGCAGCATTGGCGATATTTTGCACAAAAGCTACGAACTCGGGATTACGGCTGACGAAATCCGTTTCCGCACTGATACAAAGAATAATCCCGCTCTTATGATCCTTGGTGGTCTCAGCAATGATCACTCCTTCTTTGGCTTCCCTGTCGCTGCGTTTGGCAGCAACTTTTTGTCCTTGTTTGCGCAGCCAGTCGATGGCCGCTTCAAAATCACCGTTACTTTCAGTCAACGCTTTTCGGCAATCGAGCATGCCTGCCCCTGTTGCCTGGCGTAATTTGTTGATGTCTGTTGCAGTTGTTGTAACACTCATGATAATTTAGAATTTAGAATTTAGAATTCCTGATGTCTGAGAGGACCCGGTAAAGTACCCAGTTAATAAGCAGAAATAAGTTTCCGGTTTTTTTAAAAGTTGCCCGGTAGTTCTACCTGGGTCCACCGCTGCCAGCAGGCCTTCTGCCACCTGCACCCGGACCGGCTATACGGCGCTTGGGCTGAGCGGATACTCCCCTTCCACCTCCACGCTTATTCCTGTCATCACCTCCATCGACCTTTTGTTCAAAGCGTGCTGCTTTGGCCTCTGCTGTCTCCTCGGCATCGCTGCTATCCTCCTCATCCTTATCAGCCTGTCGCTCCTGCAATCCTTCTGAGATGGCAGCGGTCAGGTAATTCACGATTATGGAAATGGATTTGGTGGCATCATCATTTGCCGGGATGGCAAAATCAATCTTATTGGGATCACAATTGGTATCTACCATGCCGAATGTGCTGATATTGAGCTTTCGGGCCTCGGCAAGTGCAATGTGTTCATGGCCGATGTCGACCATGAACAGGGCTGCAGGTACACGACTGATCTGGGCAATACCACCCAATACTTTCTCCATTTTCTCTTTGTCGCGTGTAAGGGTCAGACGTTCTTTCTTAGTCAGGCTCTCTGCACTGCCGTCGGCAAGCATCTTCTCAATGCTCTGCATCTTCTTTACACTTTTACGGACCGTGTTGAAATTGGTGAGCATACCACCCAGCCAACGTTCGGTGACAAAAGGCATATTCACCTTTCTGGCACATTCGCTTACGATCTCCTTGGCCTGTTTTTTGGTGGCCACAAACATGATCTTCTTACCACTGCGGGCGATGGCCTTTAAGGCTGCGGCAGACTCCTGCAAGCCTTCCACGGTCTTGTTCAAATCAATGATATGTATCCCCTTCTTCTCCGCGAAGATGTAAGGTAACATCTTGGGATTCCACTTTTTCTTGAGGTGACCGAAGTGAACACCTGCTTCTAGAAGTTGTTGTTGTAAGGAAGTATTTTCCATTGTTTATTTTTAGGCCTTCCCAACCCCTCCCAAAAAGAGGCTGTGAAGAGTTAATAATTACAAGATCTATTGCTGCATGAAGCTCCAAACATTCCCTCAACAGGGAAGCATGGATATTAACGCTTGCTGAACTGGTAGCTTCTTCTGGCTTTTTTACGACCTGGTTTCTTACGCTCCACTGAACGTGGATCACGCTTCAAAAGACCGGCAGCTTTGAGAGCAGGACGATAATCGGCACTTACCTCAAGCAAAGCACGGGCAATACCCAGCTTGGCCGCTTCGGCCTGGCCCTTCACCCCACCACCTGTAGCGTTAACCACTACGTCGTATTTGTCGGTGGATTCAACCGTTTTAAATGGTGCTTCAACCTGGTTCTGCAGGTAGACCAGGGGAAAATAGGTTTTGTAATCCTTCCCGTTCACCGTGATCTTTCCGTCACCCTTTGAAAGGAAAACGCGCGTTACCGCTTCTTTTCTGCGGCCGACTGCATTTTTTTGTTTTTCCATATAAGAAATTTGAAAATTTGAAAATCTGAAAACACTTACTCCAAATTCGCAGTTCAATTGTTGTTTTTTAGAATTTCAGTCCCTTAGGCTGCTGTGCAACATGCGGATGTTCGGATCCCTGGTAGACAAACAGCTTTTTGTACAACTGCCGACCAAGACGGTTCTTTGGAAGCATGCCCTTAACAGCCCTTTCAATAATCACTTCGGGCCTACGCTTCAATAAGTTCTTTGCCACTTCTTCCTTTCGGCCCCCGGGATAACCAGTATATGTATCATACATCTTGTCGTCCAGTTTATTTCCGGTAAATTTTACTTTTTCACAATTGGTAACAATGATAAAATCGCCGCAGTCAACATGCGGTGTATAATAGGCTTTGTTCTTCCCGCGAAGTACCGCCGCTATCCGGGCGCACATACGACCAACGGTTTGATTAG
>JANYAL010000405.1 GCA_025361325.1 Bacteroidota bacterium | reverse complement strand
ATAGCGGCGCGAAAAGGCAGTCCCCTCGTTATAGGTGTAGGAAAAGGCGAACATTTCCTTGCATCTGACGCCTCCCCAATTATTGAATACACTAAGGAAGTAGTGTACGTAAATGATTATGAACTGGCTATTCTCAAACCCGACGAACTGATTCTTAAAAACCTGGGAAACGAGAAGATCACCCCGTTTATTCAGAAACTCGACATGGAACTGGCGGCGATTGAAAAAGGCGGTTACGAACACTTCATGCTGAAAGAAATATTCGAACAATCCGATACTATTTATGATTGCTTACGGGGCAGGTTAGACGCTGTGGCCGGGACAATCACCATGAGTGGCGTGGAAAAATATAAAGAGCAGTTAGAAAATGCAAAGCGTATAATTATTATAGCCTGCGGTACCAGCTGGCATGCAGGCCTGGTGGCCGAATACATCATCGAAGAACTTTGCCGAATACCCGTAGAAGTGGAATACGCCTCCGAATTCCGGTACCGGAATCCCGTGGTTAACAAAGGCGACGTGATCATAGCCATCTCTCAGAGCGGGGAAACGGCCGATACCCTCGTTGCTATCGAAAGGGCAAAGGAAAACGGTGCTGTCATCTTCGGCATCGTGAATGTAGTGGGTTCCTCTATCGCCAGGATAAGTAACGGCGGGGCATACACCCATGCCGGACCAGAGATTGGCGTAGCCAGCACCAAGGCTTTCACCGGGCAATTGGCCGTGCTTACCATGATGGCCCTCAAGATCGCAAAAGAAAAGGGTACCATCAGCGAAGAACGCTACAGCCACCTGCTCTTTGAACTGGAAGCAGTACCTGAAAAAGTGGAAGCGCTGTTGAAGAACGCTGCCGGGATAAAAGCCATTGCAGAAAAATATAAAGGTGCTGCCGATGCCCTGTTCCTGGGCAGAGGGTATAATTTCCCCATTGCCCTGGAAGGCGCATTGAAACTGAAGGAGATCTCCTATATTCATGCAGAAGGTTACCCGGCAGCCGAAATGAAACACGGCCCCATTGCACTGGTGGATGAGAACCTGCCCGTGGTTTTCGTGGCCACCCAGGATTCATACCACGAAAAGATCATCAGCAACATACAGGAGATCAAGGCTCGCAAAGGA
Source organism: Bacteroidota bacterium (assembly GCA_025361325.1). Lineage (GTDB taxonomy): Bacteria > Bacteroidota > Bacteroidia > Chitinophagales > Chitinophagaceae > Ferruginibacter. The sequence goes on along the minus strand of JANYAL010000405.1, from coordinate 2,607 downwards.
AAGGTCATTGCGGTAATCTCCGAAGGTGATGATGTGATACCCGGCCTGGCAGATGATGTATTCTTTGTGCCTCCTGCCGATGAGATCATTGCCCCCATACTGAGTTGTGTTCCGTTGCAACTGCTTTCCTACTATGTGGGCATTGCCAAAGGGGTGGATGTGGACAAGCCGAGGAACCTTGCGAAATCAGTAACGGTAGAATAATTTGTATATAGTTTGTAGTTGCCCCTTCCATTTGAATGGTTTTGCAACCATAAACTACAATCTACAAACCATAATCTGTGAATTATGAACGTAATCCATAAACACCCGGTCAGTAACCTGGGCTACAATTTTGTGGACAGGAAATATATCCCCAAGGGTAAAGACGAATATCATCTTCGCAACCTACAGAACCGCAATGGTATTGAATATCGTAAACTGAACGCACAGGAGATCGAGGCCCTGGTAAGAAACCGGAACACTTCCGACGACTGGAACAAAATATACGTATCGAAAAGTTTCAACCCTGATCTGGTAAAGAACTGCAAATTCCACGGACTGATACGCATAGGCAAACTGGAACCCTTTTACCTGGAATTCCACAATCTCCGCATGGCCGTTGGACTGTATAACAGTACAATCATCAGTTGCGACCTGGGCAACAACATCTGCATCGACAATGTAAATTATCTCAGTCACTATATCATCGGCAATGAAGTGATGATCGCCAATGTGAATGAACTGGCCACTACGGATTATGCCAAGTTCGGGAATGGCATCGTCAAAGCCGGTGAAGATGAGCAAGTGCGCGTATGGCTTGAGTTATGCAATGAGAACGGGGGCCGAAGTGTGATCCCCTTCAATGGCATGCTCCCGGGTGATGCTTATTTGTGGAGCAAATACCGGGATGATGAGACACTACTGGACAAATTCAAAGAGTTCACAGAAAAACTTTTCGATAAACAGCGGGGATATTATGGCAAGATCGGCGACAGGACCGTAATCAAGAACTGCAAGATCATCAAGGATGTTTGGGTGGGGTCCGATGCCTATTTCAAGGGGGCCAACAAACTGAAGAATCTTACGGTGAACAGCGATGAGAGCCGTAAATCACAGATTGGCGAAGGCTGTGAACTGGTGAATGGTATCGTGGGGTATGGCTGCCGGATCTTCTATGGCGTTAAAGCGGTACGTTTCATAATGGCCTCCCATTCGCAACTGAAATACGGTGCCAGGCTGATCAATTCCTACCTGGGAAACAATTCCACCATATCATGCTGTGAAGTGCTTAATTCCCTGATCTTCCCGGCCCATGAACAACATCATAATAATTCCTTTTTATGTGCTGCCCTGGTCATGGGACAAAGCAATATTGCCGCAGGCGCCACCATCGGCAGCAATCACAACAGCAGAAGCCCGGATGGCGAACTAGTTGCAGGCCGTGGTTTCTGGCCCGGACTCTGTGTGAGCCTGAAACACAATTCCAGATTTGCATCCTTCAGCATCCTGGCGAAGGCCGACTTCCCGGCCGAGCTTAATATACCTTTACCTTTCAGCCTGATTAGCAATGATGTTGCCAATAACAGACTGGTGGTAATGCCTGCCTATTGGTTCATGTACAACATGTACGCCCTTTCCCGGAATGCCTGGAAGTATGTTAACCGCGACCGGCGTACCGAAAAGATACAGCATATAGAATACGACTTCCTGGCCCCCGACACTATCAATGAGATATTCCAGGCCCTAAAGATTCTTGAAGCACTGGAACCGGATGAAGCTGGCTCTGCGGTGATCACCGGCTGGGAAAATTCTGAACGCCCCACCGTAATCCTTAGATTGCCACAATCGCTGACCATTTTCAGGGAACTGGTACACTATTATGGAACCATGCTGCTGATAGAACATTCTCTGAAAAATAAAATTTCAAATTTTGAAGAACTTAAAAAAACACTTTCCGCCAAAATAATAAGAAGCGAATGGCTGAACATTGGCGGCCAGCTCATACAAAAAACAGAAATAGAAAAACTGAAACGCAATATCCGGTCCGGCAAGATAAAAAGTTGGGATGAACTGCATAATTTTTACCGCCAGCAGGGAGTAGCCTATGAAAACGACAAACTGGAACATGCTTACACCTCACTCCTGGAGATCCTGCATATCACTCCCAAACAATTCACCCCTGCCCTTTTCAGGCAATTACTCAAACAGGCCCTGAATACCAAGGAATGGATGTGTAAGGGCATATTTAACTCCCGCTCGAAAGATTACAGCAACCCATTCCGGAAAATGGTGTATGACACCGATGAAGAAATGAACAAAGTGACCGGCAGGTTGGAAGACAACAGTTTTATTCAAATGCAGCTCGCCGAACTGGATACCCTGAAAAAGCAGGTGAAATTGCTGGAAAAGAAAATGAAATAAGATTATTGGTTGACCTAAAAATCATTTGATGCCACCTATATACTGGTTGGTACATAAAATTCTTACAATTAAATTATAAATAATTGATTATCACTTATTTGCTTCTTTAAGACCAATTCACTATACTTTTAAGAACGAAAAATGTTATGTTACCCTCGTCGAAGTACCTGGAAAAGTACTTGTTCGGGTCAGGGTGCTACCATC
>JANYAL010000400.1 GCA_025361325.1 Bacteroidota bacterium | reverse complement strand
ATTTATAATAATATTGGCAAATGCCTTACCACTGAAAACGTTTTTTCTGGCCATAAATCCATTCTGTAGTTCTGGTAGCGCTACTACCCCGGTTACCAAGCCTGCTTTCAAGCGAACACTTAACCTTGGCGCTATTGTTTTTCCGTTAAAATTATTCGTGAAAATAATGACTCGGGCATCGATTGACTTAGCCGCTTCGGCAATAATTCTGGTAAATAGCTGGGCATCCATATGATCCAGTAAATCATTTTTAACTGTATAGATCTTTTCCAGGCCATATTTCCCGAGAGAAGCAAGGTCATCCTGTACATTTCCCAGGATAATTCCATTAGCTGTGGTACCTTGTAATGCTGCCAACTTCGAAGCGTAACAAGCGGCCTCAAATGACGATTTCTTGATGTGACCTTCTGACTGGTCCAGGTAAACTAGTACTGGCATATATGTATTATTTTGTGCATTATCTGATCTTGAACTCTTTCTTACCAATGTGGTGTTTCAGGATTCCACTTCAAAGTGCTAGGAATTTAAAATACTTTGGCTTCTTCATGCAGCAACCGCACCAGTTCTTCAGGGTTATCGGGAGAAACCAATTTTACACCTGCTTTGACCGGCGGTAAGTCAAAAGAGGAAATAGAAGTCAGGGTATCAGCTGCAACAGGTTCAACGACCTTCAATGGTTTGCTCCGTGCACCCATAATGCCTTTCATATTCGGTATTCGTTGCTCAGCCATTCCTTTCTGGCAACTCATTACAAGGGGCAGTTGCACTTTATCTGTCTCATCACCGCCTTCGGTCTCCCTTACAATTGTGGCCGTGTTATCTTCAAGCTCGAAATGGGTAGCGAGGGCAACATAGGGTAGGTCCATGAATTCGGCAACCATACCACCGATGGAAGAACCGTTGTAGTCGATCGTTTCTTTCCCGGTGAATACGAGGTCATAGCTACCTGCTTTAGCAACAGCAGCTATCTGGGCGGCAATATAATAGCTGTCTGGGTTATCCGAATTAATGCGGATGGCTTCCTCGCCGCCCAGTGCAAGTGCTTTCCGTATGATGGGATCACAGTCTGCAGTGCCAACGGTCACGAGATCTACGGATGTTGCAGCACCGGATTCCTTAAGCTCAAGTGCCTTTACCAGCGCGTACCACTCATCATAGGGATTAATGATCCACTGAACACCATCTGTTGCAAATTTCATATTGTTATCGGTGAAAGCTATTTTTGCCGTTGTATCCGGCGTTTTACTTATACAAACTAAAATTTTCATGCCAAACCCAAAAGGGTAATTTTGATTATTAATGCAGTTATTAGTTGTTTATGCAACTAATACAAAGATAGGGGTTGTAGCGGTAGCGGGCAAAAAAAACGGAGAAAATAATTATCGTATGAGCAGGATAGAGAAATTGCTGGAATTCATGAGAACCTCCGATAAGGATAGTTTCCTGCAACATGCGCTGGCACTGGAATATATCAAGATTGGGGATGATGCCAGGGCGAGGGAATTATTTAATGAGATCCTATTACGGGAGCCCACCTATATCGGCTCTTATTATCACCTGGGCAAACTACTTGAACGTGCCTCCGATACCGAAAGGGCCATTAGGGTCTATATAAGGGGGATGGAAGAAGCAAAAAAAGCTGGGGATAACCATGCTTATATTGAATTGAAAGGAGCATTGGAGGAACTGGAGGAAGAGTAGTTCTTAGTTTGAGAAAACATACTTTACAAATTTCATCAATGGATCTGCAGGGGAAATTCAGAGAGTTCATCAAAAAAGAAGGCCTTTTTCAGAAAATGGATAAATTGCTTATTGCAGTAAGCGGAGGAGTGGATTCAGTTGTACTTGCTGCTCTTTGCAAGGCTGAAGGTTATGATTTTGTGATGGCACATTGTAATTTTCAGTTGCGGGGAGCTGAGAGTGAGAGAGATGCAGCATTTGTAAAGGACCTTGCCGGTAAATTCGGTGTTGCTTTTCTAGTAAAGAAGTTTGAGACGGAAAAATTTGCTTTAGAAAATAAATTAAGTATTCAGGTCGCCGCTCGAGAATTACGATATGCCTGGTTCCATGAATTGCTCGAAACCACAAACTATAAACTTCAAAATGGTAATTATATACTCACTGCCCACCACACTAACGACAATATCGAGACCCTGCTCATGAACTTTTTCAAAGGCACTGGCATCAACGGACTCAAAGGTATTTTACCAGCACAGGGTAAGCTCAGGAGGCCATTATTGTTCGCACGTAAATCAGAAATTAATGCTTTTGCAGCTGCGCAAAACCTCTCCTATATAGAGGACAGCTCCAACCTGTCAGATACGTACACCCGCAATTATTTCAGAAATCAACTGATCCCCGGTCTTCAGAAGGTATTTCCACAGGTAGAAGACAACCTGGCCGATAACCT
>JANYAL010000399.1 GCA_025361325.1 Bacteroidota bacterium | reverse complement strand
TCCTGGGAGCATCTTTTTTTTTACTTATTACATCGAAAGTGGATGCACAGGCACAATATGATATAAGTAATGATACTAAACATCCGGAAATAAAGGTGTTAAGGGGCATCATCAATAAATACCTGGTTCAGAATGACACGGCTTTCAGCAAATGGTATACCTATAATCAAAGCATTTACAGTCCGGATACCGCTACATTAAACGTATTTGAACGGAATAAAGGGAAACTGTATTTCATACTCTTTGGCGGCACCTGGTGTGAAGACACTCAGTTTGTCCTACCGCGTTTTTTCAAGCTACAGGAAATGAGCGGTGTAAGCGATGACAAGATCTCATTTTTTGGAGTGAACCGTGAAAAAAAGACACTGGGTAATTTGGCAGATGCATTCGGTATAACTAATGTACCCACCATCATTGTCATGAAGGAAGGAAAGGAAATTGGGCGGGTTGTAGAATATGGCAAGACCGGGCGGTTTGACAAGGAGCTTGCCGACATGATGAGATAGCTACGACAAACAGGGATCAAAATGAAGAGCTATTTATTTTCCGTTTTAATTTTTTGCTATTTGGGGTGTGGCAATGCTTCACCAAAGAACCATACACTACCACTGCCAGTTACATCAATAATTCATATACTCCCGCAAGATCATCTTATCGATACGCTGTCCTTAATAGCTGTTGGGGATATCATGTTTGGGACTAACTTTCCGGGTACCGGAAAACTTCCCCCGAACGATGGAAAAAACCTTCTTGAGCATTTTGCAGCTGAGTTACGTGATGCTGATATCACATTTGGAAATTCTGAAGGCGTATTCCTAGATGCCGGCGGTATATCTAAAGGAAGCGGTCAGAATGTATATTGTTTCAGGGAACCTACCCGTTACGCACGATATTTTGCAGACAATGGTTTCGATCTGCTGAGCGTTGCCAATAATCATGTGGCCGATTTTGGCGAGACCGGAATGCGTAGCACCATTTCAACGCTCCAGGCATTGCCCCTGCATTTTGCAGGACTGCGGCAATTTCCTACCACCATCATTACAGTCCGCAATATTAAGATCGGGCTGGCGGCATTTGCTCCGCATAAGGGGTGTATCCAGATGAATGATCTTGATGCTGCGATCACCAGAGTGAAGGAACTGAAAGGAAAATGTGATATCGTGATGGTGTCTTTTCATGGGGGAGCAGAAGGCAGGAATCACACACACGTACCCAAAAATACGGAGATCTTCCTGGGTCAGAACAGGGGAAATGTATACCATTTTGCACACGCCATGATAGATGGGGGAGCAGATATTGTAATAGGCCATGGACCTCATGTGGCTAGGGCCATGGAATTGTACAAAAATAAATTCATAGCATACAGCCTTGGTAATTTCTGTACTTATGGCATGTTCAACCTAGATGGGGTAAGCGGTATAGCGCCCCTGCTTAAGATCTATGTGAATGATAAGGGCGATTTCATCAAAGGCCATATCACATCCATTAAACAAATTGAAGAAGGCGGGCCTTTACCAGATGCGAATCATGGTGCTTATAAATTAATCAAATCACTGACATCGTCGGATTTGCCCGGGGGTCATTTACTGTTTCCGGACAGTACAAATATTGTAAAGGATTAAAAGAGAAAGTTCATATCAAGCTTTATTGATTAAAAATGAAATCAGATGAAAAGTGGATGTCTTTCTCATCCATAAGTTCTTTAAGCGAAATATTCACTTCTTCATTCAGTTGGTTAAAATCATCATAGGATATGGAGGGGGCAAAATATTCAATCATTACCTGTATGCCGTGCTTATTCAGATCAGTGAAATAAACCGAAGATGATGAGATCTCTGTTTTATTGCCCAACATATTTTTTACACTGGAAATAAAATTGGCTGTAACATGTGTTTGGGTATTTAAGGAAAAGCTGAGTCTTATCTCTGCACGCAAGTGTGTTCTCATTGTCCAGTTATCTACAACACTATCCACCATTTGTTTATTAGGAATTATGACCAGGGTTTTATCTAAAGTGCGGATCCTTGTGCTGCGTAAGCCGATTCTTTCAACAGTTCCTGATATGGCATTTACTTTCAGGGTATCACCTGTAATGAAGGGTTTGTCAAAAAAAATAATGAAGGAAGCAATAAGATTTTCTAGGCTTTTTTTCGCAG
>JANYAL010000394.1 GCA_025361325.1 Bacteroidota bacterium | reverse complement strand
AATACCTTAGCAGGCAGGAATTTAAATATATTGAAATGATAGCCAGTTTTTTATAATCATGAAAAACATGTTATGCGTAAAAAGCTGATCATTAGTTCTCTTACCGGAAACTGTTGAGGTTCCGGGTATTATTTAATTCGTAGTTATTCTGTTACCATTTTTTACAGGTTCATTGCCGCATTATTCTAACATTTCAATACCCCGGATGATATTTTGTGAGGTACAATAATTCAATACAAATTAACTTCCCGGCAACCATAAAAAATGACATAAATTGAGTTTAACTGCATAACAAGTTATAATCTTGTACTTTTCAGTATCGGTCGCTTAATTCATTCGGGGTTTTAAGTAGCTTGAAAAGCAGCTATAGGGATAATAAACTTGTCAAACAATTTGACATTTACCCCGAATGTGATATATATTTGTCACTATAAACTACTATGCAAATGAGAAAATTGATTTTAATTTTATCAGCAGTATTTGTATTTGTACTGAATGCAGCTGCCCAGGACCGGACCATTACTGGTAAGGTCTCCAATGATAAAGGAGCCGTTTTAGAGGGTGTTTCCGTAACCAGTTTGGATGGTAAACACGGCACCCAGACCGATAAGGATGGCAAATACACGCTGACGGTACCAGCCGGGGTAAGGAACATCGTTTTCTCCTATGTAAATTATGAAAGCCAGACGCGCTCTGTGACTAAGGCAATTTTGGTGAATGTATCTCTTAAAACGCTGGATACCAAGCTGGAAGAAGTGGTAGTAGTAGGTTACGGAACCCAGCAAAAGAAGGCTTTTACCGGTTCAGCAAGTAAGATAGATGTAAAGGAATTCTCCAATTTACTCACTCCATCCATCGACAAACTACTTGCCGGGCGTGCAGCCGGTGTGCAGGTCACCAATGCGGGTGGTTTGGCGAATACGCCGGCTGTGATCAGGATTCGCGGAATTGCATCTATAACCGGTAATAACAGCCCATTGATCGTAGTTGACGGTTCTCCCATCATCACCGGTAACCTTGCATTTACAACCAATTCAAATGCGCTGGGCGATATCAACCCGGCCGATATTGAGAGCATTGATGTACTGAAGGATGGCGCTTCAACGGCCATCTACGGTTCCAGGGCAGCGGCCGGGGTAATATTGATCACTACCAAAAAAGGCAGCAGGAACAATGCAAAAGTTACTTACGAGGGCTTTGTTGGTTTTGGCAGTCCTATGAAGAAATTCAGTTTATTAAAAGCCCGGCAGTTTGAAATGATTGCCAATGAAAAATTCACCAATGCCGGATTACCGGTCAAGGCCGGGGTGAATCCTTCAGCAGACACTTCTGATGTTGACTGGCAGGGCCAGGTACTGAACAATAATGCTACCAACCAGAGCCATACCCTGAGTTTAAGTGGCGGTTCAGAAAAGACATCCTATTATTTCTCTGCCAACTACTCCGACCAGCGGGGTGTGGTCATCAGCAACTATAATCATGCCTATAGGGTGAGGATGAATGTTGAACATGAAGTAAATAAGTTTGTAAAATTCGGTAATAATCTTTCCATAAGCCGGCAGGAGAATGGAGACCAAAACAACGGGTCCAACTCACTGGGAGGCAGCATTGCTTCAGCACTTCGGTTACTTCCGAATGTTTCCCCTTATGCGACCACAGGATGGGAAGGTTATAATATCACGTACCCCGCTTCCAATTCCATGTTCTTGGGCCCCAATGCCCAAAGTGTGGACGATAACTTTTTCAATGTACTCTACACCCTGAAGCGCAATAAACAGTATTCCGATGATTATCGGGTTATTGATAATGCCTTTGTGGAACTGTCCCTGTTCAAAGGATTTACATTCCGTTCCCAGGTGGGTATCGATATGTACAATGATTATGCATACCTGGGGTATAATATTTTCCATGGCGACGGTAACCCAAGCGGTACTGTTCAGAATGCCGACCAGAATGTATTAAGGCTTTTATGGACCAATACGGCGGATTATCATTTTTCCTTCGGCGGAAACAATTTCTATTTAACGGCC
>JANYAL010000368.1 GCA_025361325.1 Bacteroidota bacterium | reverse complement strand
GCAGCCTCTTCCTGCCACTCTTCACTGTAACCATCTCCCTCAAAAAGCACTTTCTTGCTTTCCACAATATATTTCTGGATGACCTGCATGATGGCTACTTCCTTCTTCTCTCCTTTTTCTATAATATTGTCTACATCTTTCTTGAACTGCTTTAAGGTCTCGGCCGTAATAACATTCAATGTTGTCATGGCATTGGCACAGTTTGCAGATGAACCAACCGCGCGGAATTCGAATTTATTGCCGGTAAAGGCAAAAGGTGAGGTACGGTTACGGTCGGTATTATCCAGCATCAGTTCAGGGATGCTTTTATGAATATCGAGCTTAAGCATTGCCTCATCCTGTTCATCGAACTTCCCGGAAACACGTGTTTCCACCTGGTTCAAAACCTGGGTTAGGTATTTACCTATGAATATGGAAATGATCGCGGGCGGGGCTTCATTGGCACCCAACCGGTGATCGTTACCTGCTGTGGCAATGGAGGCCCTGAGTAGTTCGGCATAATCATGAACGGCTTTAATGGTATTCACAAAAAAAGCCAGGAACATCAGGTTGGTCTTGGGTGTCTTACCCGGCGCAAGTAAATTCACCCCCGTATCCGTTGCCATACTCCAGTTGTTATGTTTGCCGCTTCCATTTATTCCGGCAAAAGGCTTTTCATGAAGAAGCACTTTAAGGTTATGACGCTTGGCCACCCGTTCCATGATATCCATGAGGAGGGTATTGTGGTCAACAGCCAGATTGGTCTCTTCAAAAATAGGGGCACATTCAAATTGAGAGGGAGCTACTTCATTGTGCCTGGTTCGGATAGGTATGCCCAGTTTATAACTCTCCTGTTCAAAGTCGCGCATGAAGGCATATACCCGTTCTGGTATGGCACCAAAATAATGATCTTCCAACTGCTGACCTTTGGCAGGGGCATGTCCGAAAACCGTACGCCCGGTAAGCACCAGGTCAGGCCTAGCATTGGCAATACCGGCGTCTATCACAAAATATTCCTGCTCCCAGCCCAATGTAGCCGTTACCCGGGTGATATTCCTGTCGAAATACTGACAAACCTCCGTTGCAGCTTTGTCCAATGCCACCAATGCTTTCAGGAGAGGCGTCTTGGTGTCCAGGGATTCCCCGGTATAGGATACAAATATGGTTGGGATACACAGGGTACGCCCCTCGCCAATCTCCATGATGAATGCTGGAGAGGATGGGTCCCAGGCAGTATAACCCCGGGCCTCGAATGTGGCTCTCAGTCCGCCACTGGGGAAAGAAGAGGCATCAGGTTCCTGCTGGATCAGGGCGGCACCTTCAAATTCTTCTATCGGGGTTCCGTCGGATTTCAATGTAAAAAATGAATCATGCTTTTCAGCCGATAACCCAGTCAATGGCTGAAACCAGTGCGTGAAATGGGTAACCCCTTTGCTCTCTGCCCATGCCCTGATGCCATTGGCGATCTGGCTACCCATGTTACGGTCGATCTTCTTTCCACCCTTTGTTGAAGCAACCAGGCTTTTATAAGCCTCATCACTTAAATACTTGCGCGCCACGTTGAGTGTGAACACATTTTCATTGAATATTGCGGTGATCCTGGTAGAACCCTCTACCTTGATTTCAGGTGGGTTACTGCTAATATTTTCAATTGCTTTAAACCTTAAAGATTCCATATAATATAGTTTTAAAGCTGTAAAAAAACACTAATTCCGGGTAAATACCAATAATTTTTGCCTGCAATGGCAAGAAAATAACAATTTGTGGAAAATTAATTTATATTATTAATTTATTATTAGCGTAGATCTTTTTCCAATCAATACCACAAAGCAGCGGGGCGATTATAAACGGGAGATATATACTTCGGTACCGTATCAATGAACCCAGGTTGGGTATGATATAGCCTATAAAAAGAAAAACAGTGAAAGTAAAGCAAAGCATAAAAAGCAGCACATTCGCCTTTGCTTGTTTGTTCCTTTTTTCGTGAAAGAAAATGAACACCAGGAACAATAATTGATATATAAGTAATTCTATATTCATAGGCAGTAATATCACGGATGGCAATTCAGTGATATAAGGACGCATCAGCACATGATTCAGCGCCTGCGGTGCATGATACAGGAAACTGCTTATATACGGTTGAAGTGTATCCATATGCAAGGGTGTAGCTGATATGGGAAGTTGCAGGTAATCTGCCTGGCGCCGGGCGATCACTTCCAGTGGGTTCACAGCAGGGAATACAATACCAATTGCAAACAATAACAATCCGCAGGTAAAATAGGCCATCAAAAAACTGAACCAGGCAGGCCAGGTTGATTTTTCACTCCAAACCCATGCTATAAGCGCCGGAATAAGGGCGAAGAACAGGAAATTACGGAAAAGAAAGAGGAAAACCAGGGATATCACGGTAAGGAGCAAACGTCTGATACCGATTCGCTCTTTTTGGAATGAATTATAAACCGAATAGAGGAGGATAGCCAACAGGAGGAAGACCAGGCCATCTTTATGAATTCCAGAAGAAAAATAGAGCAGGGATGGCAACAGAAAACATCCGATGACCACCCTATATTTTTTGCCTGGGTAGATCTTACTGAACAGCCGGTACAGGATCACATGCCCGAAAAATACAAGGAAATTGAAAAAAAGACTGTTGGTATAATAATTCCCCCTGCTGAAAACATTGAACAGGGCAACCAACTTGATCACCAGGTTGTTTTTCAGATCGCCCCAAAAACTATTGGTCGAATCGAACAAGCCGGAATAGCCTTTTGCATACGGCGACCTGAATATATCGGTAAAAAAATCCCAGGGATGGCTGCACAAGGACTGGTATTCTTTCCAGGCCTCCCGGTTCAGATCCCAGTAATCATTACCGGCGTTATAATAGTGCAGGGATAACCATCCGATCGTGAGCCCTGCCATAACCTTCAGGAAAAAAAGGATCAGCAAAACAGTTCTGCTTAAACCGGCATTTTTCAGGAAGGGAATCCGAACCACCAGCCAGCAAAAAAAGGCCAGGTAAGCAATGAATAACAGGTATTCCAAACTGCACTGATTTAGTTGTGGGAAGATAGTTAAAATATTTACTTGCCCACTCAACATAAACGATTGACAGGCACTACCTTTGCATTTTCTAATATTTTCCTGATTATAACACATGGATATAACTGTCAATACTGCAGAAAAATTAAGGCTTACCGGGGAAGAATTTGAGCTGATCAAGGTCAAACTCGGACGCACACCTAATTTTACTGAACTATGCTGTTTCAGCGCCATGTGGAGCGAACACTGCAGCTATAAGAATTCCATCAAATGGTTAAAGACACTTCCCCGTGAGGGAAAAAAAATGCTGGTGAAAGCCGGAGAAGAGAATGCGGGACTGATGGATATCGGCGACGGGTATGGCGTTGTCTTCAAAATTGAATCGCACAACCACCCCTCTGCCATTGAACCCTTTCAGGGTGCTGCTACCGGGGTTGGGGGTATCAACAGGGATATATTCACCATGGGTGCAAGACCTATTGCTTCACTCAATTCCCTGCGTTTTGGTAATCTCCAGGAAGGCAAGACCCAGCATCTGCTGGCCGGTGTGGTGCATGGCATCGGGCATTATGGCAATTGTTTCGGTGTACCCACCGTGGGTGGTGAAGTATATTTTGAGAATTGTTATCATACCAACCCGCTGGTCAATGCGATGAGTGTTGGTATACTTAAGAACGGAGAAACCATCTCGGCTACGGCAACGGGAAAAGGCAACCCGGTCTTTTTTGTAGGAAGTGCTACCGGCAAGGATGGCATTGGTGGTGCATCCTTTGCCTCGGCGGATATTACAGCGGACAGCGCGCAAGACCTTCCGGCCGTTCAGGTGGGTGACCCCTTCCAGGAAAAAAAGTTACTGGAAGCCTGCCTGGAAGTGATACAAACAGGCGCCATCATCGGTATGCAGGATATGGGTGCAGCAGGTATAATATGCTCCACCAGCGAAATGAGTGCAAAAGGAAATTCCGGTATGCGTATCTTTCTGGATAAGGTACCCACCCGCCAGAAGGGTATGAAAGCCTGGGAACTCTTGTTGAGCGAAAGCCAGGAACGTATGCTGATGGTAGTTGTAAAGGGGAAGGAGAAACTGGTATTGGATGTGTTCGGCAAATGGGACCTTCCCTGCAGCGAGATCGGCGAAGTAACTGATGATGGCCTGCTGCATTTTTACCTCGATGGAAACCTGGAAGCCTGTTTACCTGCGGTGGAACTGGTGCTGGGCGGAGGTGCCCCCCAATATGAACGCTCTTATACCGAACCCGGGTATCTTCAAAAAATTAAAGCTTTTGACCCAAATACCATTCCGGCACCCACCGACCTGCGATCCGTAGCAGAACAGCTTGTGCAGGTTCCCAATATTGCGAGTAAGCGTTGGGTGTATGAACAGTACGACAGCATGGTCGGCACCGGCAATGCAGGCTCCAACGCCCCCAGTGATGCTGCCATTGTACTGGCAAAACCAACCCGCAAAGCACTGGCACTTACAACAGATTGCAACAGCCGGTATGTGTATGCTGATCCCTACCGGGGTACCATGATCGCAGTGGCTGAAGCCGCCAGGAATATTATATGCAGCGGTGGTCAACCGCTGGGTGTTACCAATTGCCTGAATTTCGGTAACCCCTATGACCCCGAAGTGTATTACCAGTTTGTTCAGGCCATACAAGGAATGGGAGAAGCCTGCCTGCAGTTCGAAACGCCGGTTACAGGGGGTAATGTAAGTTTCTATAACCAGGGACCGGAGGGTGCGGTTTATCCTACCCCAACCATCGGTATGGTAGGCTTGCTGGAAAATGCCGAAGATAAAATGACAATGGATTTCAAAACGGCTGGTGATGCCATTTACCTGCTGGGACAAAGCAGAAATGATATCAATTCCTCAGAATACCTGCACAAAGTACATGGCGTGGCGTATTCCCCGGCCCCCTACTTTGATTTAGAAGAAGAATATGCGTTACAGCAAACCGTGCGTGCATTGATACTAAAGAAACTGATCCTAAGCGCACATGATATCAGTGAAGGCGGCCTGTTTGTTACACTGGCAGAAAGTGCTTTCAACCGTAACCTCGGGTTTGAAGTTAAGGCTGCTGCACCATCCATAAGACCGGATGCCTATTGGTTTGGGGAGGCCCAGAGCCGCGTGGTCGTTTCCGTTAGCCCTGCATCTGTTTCAGCTTTTGAAACATTCCTGAGGAATTCCGGAACCCCTTTTGAGAAACTGGGAAGCGTTACCACAGGTGACATCATCCTCAACAGCGCGCATTGGGGAAATATCGGAGCCTGGAAACACAAATATGAAAATGCCATAACATCCCTGCTGGCCGGCCATGAAAGTGAACATGCACTGGCTCCATTATAAAAAAGACTATGGAAAAAAATGCCACCATCATTATTACAGGTGCAGCCGGATTCATTGGCAGCTGCCTGGTGAGTTACCTGAACCAGGAAGGGTATAAGAACCTGATCCTGGTGGATGAATTTGACGACAATGAAAAAGAACTTAACCTCCTGCACAAGGAATATACGGTTCGCGTGGAAAGGGATAATTTCTTCGACTGGATAATGAAGGAGAAGATACCTGTTGATTTTGTTTTTCACCTGGGCGCCTGCACCGATACCACGGAATACAATTATGCGGTTCACCAGCACCTGAATGTGGAATATTCCCAGAAAATATGGAATTACTGCACCATCAATAATATCCCCCTCGTCTATGCTTCTTCCGCGGCAACCTATGGTGAAGGAGAACTGGGTTATCAGGATGACCACGACCTGGTGAATGAATATCACCCGTTAAACCCTTATGGCATTTCAAAGAATGAATTCGACAAATGGGTATTGCACCAGGCCCTGCACCCTCCTTTCTGGGCAGGACTGAAATTCTTTAATGTATATGGCCCCAATGAATACCATAAGGGCCAGATGGCCAGTATGGTCTTTCACACCTACAACCAGGCCCTGCGGAATGGGAAGGTGAAATTGTTCCGGTCGCATAAATCCGGTTGGAAAGACGGGGAGCAACTCCGTGATTTCATTTATGTGAAAGATGTTATCACAGTATGTTTCTGGATGATGACAACAGCGAACAACCTGCACCGGCAACACACAGATACTTCCCAAACCCCCGTGCCGTATCCGGAAAGCGGCATCTACAACCTGGGTACGGGCCATTCCAGGAGTTTCAATGACCTGGCCAAAGCAACATTTGCCGGGATGAGTATGGCACCGGAGATTGAATACATCGAAATCCCGGACAATATCAAAGAAAAATACCAGTATTGTACAGAAGCAAATATGGAAAAACTCAGGTCAGCTGGTTATACAAAGGAATTCTACACCCTGGAAAAGGGAGTGGATGATTATGTACGGAATTATCTTTCCGGAAATAATTTTTATTGAGCATGCGCCCGCTCAAATCATTGCATTGTTATCGCATTATTCTCCGAACTTCTGCTGCAGACAGGTACCATAATTACGCCCCTGCAAGCGTTGAATCCTGCCCCGGTAAATCTAATGAACAAAAGTTCAAACCCACTCAACTTGCTTTAATATCCCTGTAAAATTCAATTGTAAGATTAATCATTACATATTGTAGTAAATAATGATTTAAAGTACCCCTCCTCCTGCTGCAGTATTGTTTACTTCGCTTCAACTTGTGTACTTGTTCGGGTCAGGGTGCTACCATCTGTGTTAATCAA